>JBILGF010000097.1:0-8468 GCA_044351195.1 Burkholderiales bacterium | reverse complement strand
AATGACCACCCCGATCGAGTCGCATGGCGTCAATGACGAAGGCGAAGACCTGCACCCTGATGCCGTTCTGGCGCGCGCGCTCGCCCGCCGCGGCGACACCTTCGACGAGTTCAAGCTGCTGATCCGCGAACAGTCGGCGACCTACGACCTGATCTCGAAGACCGCCGGCTATGTGCATCACTACATCGGCAAGACCGGCTCCGCGCAGCAGCTCTCCGGTGCGATGCGCGAGCTGATAACCCTCTGCCAACTGTGCGCGAAGGGCGAGCACCGGTTCTCGCCCAACCATGTGCGTCGCCTCTACTGCCTGGGCATCACCAACAAGGTGATGTTCGAGGCTGCCTCGGCGATGGCGCCGGTGACCGGATGGACCACCATCGCACACGTGGCCACCGCGATCATCACCGCCAACAAGCCTGAGTATCCGTTCGGAAAGATGCCACCCGGCGGTGAACCCGCGGTGCTCGAACCGTTCCCCGAGCTGGATATCGGCCGCGAACGGATCGCGGGCGATCCCGACGACAGTGAGCTCGGCAAGGACGAATACGCCTACATCGCGAGCCTGGATCCTGACCTCGCCCGGGTCGCAGCGCGCTGGGTCGACTACTGCCTGTGCCAGGGCGCGCGCAGCACCGCCGCCACCCGCCTGGGGCCGGGTGCGCGCGAACTGGTCACGATCGCCGCCGCCTGCGCGCGCGGCGAAGTGGAGTTCGCTGCGCAGCACATGCGGCGCGCCTACGACTTCGGCATCACCCGTGTGCAGGTCATCGAAGCGGTATCCTGCGTGCTGCCGATGACCGGGGCGATGACGCTGAAGATCGGCGTGCGCGCGATGAAGCTCGCGGAGGCGCAATCATGAAGAGGTTCCAGATGCGCAGCCTTGCGCGGCCTGCGGCGTGGGCCACGGTGTTCCTCGCACTGGCGGGCCCGTCGGCGGATCCGGTGGCGGCTCAGGAATGGCCAGCCGCACCGATCACCGTGATCTCGCCGGTGCAGGCCGGCAGCGCCGGCGACACGTCGCTGCGGCTGGTGATGGCAAAGCTGTCCGAGAACCTCAGGCAACCGGTGACCGTCGAGAACCAGCCCGGTGCGGCTGGCATGATCGGCTTCGACCGGCTGGCGCGGGCAAAGCCGGACGGCTACACGATCGGCGGCATCAGCGACAGCACCCTGACCTACGTGCCGATCGTGCAGGGGCGCAAGGGCTTCAATGCGCTCGATCTTGTCGATCCGGTCACGCTACTCGCGTCCAGCACATGGGTGCTGGTGGCGCATCCATCGCTGCCGGTACGCAGCGTGAAGGATCTGGTCGCCTTCTCGAGGGCCAATCCCGGAAGGCTCGACTATGCGTCGGCCGGCATCGGCGGCTCGCACCATGTCGTGATGGAGGCATTCAAGGCGGCCAGCGGCAGCAACCTGACCCACGTACCGTATCGGGGTGCCGCCGCCGCGCTGTCCGAGGTCGAGGCCGGGCAGGTGCCGGTGATGTTCTCGGCGCTGTCGGTCGCAATCGGTCGCATCCAGGCAAGACGACTCAACGCGCTCGCGGTCGCTACGCCCGCCCGTACGCCGCTGCTGCCGGAAGTGCCGACATTGCAGGAATCCTCGCTGCCCGGCTTCACGTTCTCGACCTGGACCGGCGTGCTGGTGCCGAAGGGGACGCCGCCGGCGATCGTCGAGCGGCTGAACGCGGAACTGGCGAGGGCGCTGAAGGATCCGGGTGTTGCCGGAAAGCTCGCTGCGCTCGGCGCCACACCGCAGCCGGGGTCGCCCAGGGCGCTGGCCGAACTCATCGAGTCGACGACGAACCGCATGCGCAAGGTGGTCGTGGAGGCGAAGATACGGGCGGATTGACGCGACTGCCAGGGGTCGAGCTGCTCGCTTGGCCCGACAGTCAGCACCGAATACGTGTTCGACGCGGCACTCAGCCCCGCTGTCGGCGATCATGTCCGCCGGGCCGACAGCATCTTTCCTGATGCATGAACGTTCCGATGCAGAGTCCTCCTCACCAGACGCGGTTCCGAATGAAATCGCTGCATCGATTGACGGTAGCGCTGATGCTCTGGATGTCCGGATTCTCCGTCCCGGCGCATTCGACCGAGGTCGCGACGACACCCTCCTCGGCAGCGACGAACAGCCCGCGACTGCGCGCCCTCGATTTCAAGCCATTCGAACTCGCAATGGCCAATGCCGTGCCGCAACGGGTTTCCGAGGTCGACGCACTGCTGGGCGACGCGACGATTCCCCAGGTCCAGGCAGCCCTCGCCGCAGGCCACCTCACCTCGGAATCGCTCACGCTGTACTTCCTCGCCCGCATCCGCCGCCACGATGAACGGCTGCGCACTTACCTCGAACTGAACCCCGCCGCACTCGACGAAGCGCGCGCGGCCGACGCACGGCGCAAGACGGGCCGATCGCTCGGGCCGCTCGACGGCATCCCGATCAGCCTCAAGGACAACATCGAGACGGCACCGCCGATGCACACGACTGCCGGCAGCGCGCTGCTGCTCGACCATGTCGCGAAGGCCGATGCACCGCTAGTGGCGCGGCTGCGTGCCCAGGGGGCGGTCATCCTCGGCAAGGCGAACCTGTCCGAGTTCGCGGGCGTCGTCACGCTCGGGCCGCGCATCGGCGGCAGCAGCGCAGTGGGTGGCCAGACGATGAACCCACACGGTGCGCCGGTGACGGGGGGCTCGAGTGCCGGCTCGGCTGCTGCTGTCGCGGCACGCCTGGCGATGGCCAGTATCGGTACCGAGACCTCGGGCTCCCTCATCGCCCCGTCGGCGTGGAACGGCGTGGTGGGCATGAAGCCGGGCAGGGGCCGGGTGGCGGGCGCCGGCATCGTGCCACTGCTGTCCGCGAACGACACGGCCGGGCCGGTCGCGCGATCGGTGACCGATGCGGCGATCCTGCTCGATGCGATCGCGCTGCAGCCCTCGCGCTTCGCGGCCGGCCTGCGCAAGCAGGCGCTCGTAGGCGTGGCGGTCGGTGTCCTGGAGCGCGACCTCCTCGAGGGCCGGGGCAACACTGCGCTGCTCGAACGTGCAAGGAGGGGCCTCGCGGCGGCGGGTGCGGTCCCGCGTGCGACCCTGCTCCCGCAGTCTCCGGCATGGGCTGGTGGTGCGCCGTTCGTGCACCTGCTCGCCTCCGGCATGCGCCAGGACATGATGGGCTATGTGTCGAAGCTCGGCCTTGGCGTGGCCACGCTCGACGACCTGCTGGGCTGGTACCGCGCGATGCCCGACCAACGTGCGCCGTACGGGTTCGACGTACTGGCGGCGTTGTCCCGCGCCCCGCCGCTCGATCGGCGCACGCACGATGCACTCGTGCTCAGGTTGCGCGAATCCTCGGCGGCCATCCTCGATGCAGCCTTCGAGAAGAGCGGCACCCTCATGCTGGCGAGCATCGACAACATCCACGCCATGCTGTACGCGAGTGCAGGCTATCCGGCGATCACCGTACCACTGGGCCTGCGCGAGGGCGACGGCACGCCAGCCGGCGTCACCTTCATCGGCCGCCGCGGCGAGGACGGCGCGCTGCTGGCGATGGCCTATGCGTTCGAGCAGGCGACGCGGCTGAAGGTAAACCCGTGGCTGGATACCGGAGCCAAACCGACGACGCGTTGAGTCCTCGCGCGTGCGACGCACGCGCGGCATGCGCTGGATTACACTGTGCGGCTTCGTTCGGCCAACCGGACCCGCACCGACCTCAAGCCCATGACCGACTCCGTGTCGCCACCTCCGCCCAGTCTGCCGCCGCTGCCGCCCGACACGCTGACCATCGCCGCCGACACCGCGCAGGCGCTGCTCGCGCTCAAGGCAGTGCGGGTCTATGAACGGCAGCCGTTCATCTACACCACCGGCTGGGCCAGCCCGGTCTATGTCGACTGTCGGCGGCTGATGTCGCATCCCGGCTATCGGCGGCTGCTGATGGACCATGCAGCGGGACTGCTGCGCGCGCGCCTGGGTTCGTCGATCGACGTGATTGCCGGCACCGAGACCGCGGGTATCCCGTTCGCTTCGTGGATCGCCGACCGGCTCGACCTGCCGATGGTGTATGTGCGCAAGAAGTCGGTGGGCTGGGGTTCGCATGCACAGATCGAGGGCGACCTGCCCGAAGGCGCACGCTGCCTGCTGGTCGACGACCTCACCACCGACGGCCGCTCGAAGATCGGCACCGCGCGCGCGCTGCGCCAGGCTGGTGCGCAACTGAGCGACATCTTCGTGATCTTCAACTATGACGTCTATCCGCAGAGCCGTCAGGTGTACGAAGAGCACGGCTTCACCATGCATGCGCTGGCGACCTGGAAGGACGTGTTCACCCAGACCAAGTCGCTCAGCTACTTCACGCCGAGGCACGCGAAGGAGATCAAGGACTTCCTCGCCGACCCGGTCGGCTGGTCTGCGCTGCATGGCGGCGCCGGCGTCGTCCCGAGCAGCACCCCGGAACATGGATGAGGTGCGGAGCGCGCGGCTCGACCCCGCGCTGAAGGCGGTCGCAGCAAAGCTGTTCGACGATGTTCGCCAGGCTACCTTCGACGGTGTCGGCGTGACGCGTGCAAGCTACGGCGAGGGCGAGAACCGCGCGATGGACATCATCGAGGCGTTCGCCCGCACGGAAGGGTTGCTGTGCGAACGTGACGCGGTGGACAACCGGATCATCCGCGTGGCCGGCGAGCCTGCCGGCGCGCCGGTGCTGATCGGCTCGCACCTCGACTCGGTGCCCCAGGGCGGCAACTTCGACGGCCTGGCCGGCGTGGTGGCGGGCTTGCTGGTGCTGCTGCACTACAGTCGGCGCGGGCAGGTGCCACCACGGCCGATTCATGTACTCGCACTGCGCGGCGAGGAGAGCGCCTGGTACGGCAAGGCCTACATGGGTTCGCTCGCGCTGACCGGCCAGCTCACTGGCACCGACCTCGACCTGAAGCAGCGCGAGACCGGGCGCACGATGCGCGAAGACATGCAGGCGCTGGGCATCGACACTGCGCGCATCGAGGCGGGCGAGCGGCTGATCGACCCGGCGCAGGTCGCAGCCTATCTCGAACTGCACATCGAGCAGGGCCCGACGATGGTCGCGCGCAAGTGGGCCGTGGCGCCGGTCACCGGCATCCGCGGCAACGTGCGGCACAACCGCATCCTGTGCAAGGGCGAGACCGGCCATTCCGGCGCGGTGCCGCGCTGGCTGCGCAAGGACGCGGTGCTGGCGGTGGCCGAACTGATGACTCGCCTGGACGAGCACTGGCGCGTGCTGCAGCAGATGGGCATGGACATGGTGATGACCTGCGGCATGGTGTCCACCGATCCGAAGAGCCATGCCGTGTCGGTGATCCCGGGCGAGGTCGCGTTCAGCTTCGAGGTACGCAGCCAGGACAACGACGTGCTGGAGCGCTTCCACAAGCTGATGCTGGAGGAATGCGACCGCATCGGCCGCTCGCGCGGCGTCGAGTTCCTGTTCGATCGCCGGCTCTATACGGCGCCGGCGACGATGGACCCGGACTGGGTGGCGAAGCTGTCGAGCGCGTGCGAAGCACAGGCGATCGACATGGAACCGATGCCCAGCGGTGCCGGCCATGACGCGGCGGTGTTCGCCAATGCGGGGGTGTCGTGCGGGATGGTGTTCGTGCGCAACGACCGCGGCTCGCACAACCCGCACGAAGCGATGGACCTGCAGGATTTCTTCAGCGGCGTCGAGGTGCTGCACCGGGCGATCGTGGCGGCGTGATCCGGCCGGTACGCCACGGTGCGCCGCTCACTCCGCCTTTGCACCTGCCAGCTTCACCAGCTTTGCGTACTTCTCCACTTCCTGCCTGAAGAACGCCGGAAACTCGTCGGGCCCCAGGTTGCGCGGGTCGGCGCCGTCTCGCGCCATCGCCGCCTTCACGTCGGGCGCCGCCTGCGCCTTGCGGATCTCCTCGAACAGGCGTGACACCACCGGTGCCGGCGTGCCGATGGGCAGGAAGAAGCCGTACCAGGCATCGGTCTCGAAGCCGGGGAACATCGACGCCATGGTCGGCACGTCAGGCAGGTTCGACGAGCGCTGGGCAGTGGTCACCGCCAGCGGGCGCAGCCGTCCCGCCTTCAGGTGCGGCGTGGCGCCGACGGCGCCGACGAAGCCCATGTCCACCTCGCCGCCGAGCAGCGCAGTGATCACTGCACCCGCCCCCTTGTACGGGATGTGGGTGATCGAGGACTTCGTGAGGTCCGCCATCAGCACGCCCGACAGGTGGCTGGTGGTGCCGCTGCCGTTGGAGCCGAAGTTGAGGCCCCCGGTCCGCTTGCGCGCCAGCGCGACCAGCTCCTTCACCGACTTCGCCGGCACCAGCGGATGCACGACCAGCACCAGCGGCACCGCAGCCACCAGCGCGACCGGCCGCAGGTCGTTGATGGCATCGTAGTTGAGCTTCGGATACAGGCTCACGTTCACCGCCATCGAATTGGTGGTGAACATCATCGTGTAGCCATCGGCCGGTGCCTTGGCGGTGATCTCGGCCCCGACGTTGCCACCGGCACCGGCGCGGGTATCGACGACGACGGTGCGCCCGAGCTGTTCGGACAGTTTCTGCGCGAACAGCCGACCCAGGATGTCGGCACCACCGCCGACGGCAAACGGGACGACCAGGCGTATGGGCTTGGCAGGCCAGGCGGAGGCCTGGGCGCAGGCAAGCATCGGGCAGGCCAGCAGGACGGCGGCGAAAACGACCTTCGAGGGTCGAAGCGGGAACGGGGTCACGGACATATCCTTTTCGGCAGAGGAGAGGCACGTGCCGCGCCGGAACGGCCGCGCCACGGATCGAACACATGAAATCGTGGGCAGCTCAGCCGCCCGAACCGGGCTCCGGCACGCCGGCCATCCGGCCCAGCACCTCGCACACCGAAGCGGTGTCGTGCCCACCCAGCCCCTGCGCCATCGCCGAGCTGTAGAGCATCCGGCAGGCATCGAACAGCGGGGTCGGCGCACCCATCGCCCGGGCCTCGTCGCCGATCACCTGCATGTCCTTCTGCCAGACCTCGACCTTCATCGTCGCCGGCAGGTACTCGCGCGCGACCATCATCTTTCCGCGCAGGCGGAACACGCCGCTGCCCAGCACCGGACTCGGCCCGAACAGCGCGAGCACCTGCGCCGGATCGAGGCCCATCTTGCGCGCGAAGGTCATCGATTCGCCATAGGCGACGTTGTAGATCGCCACCAGGTGGTTGGCCGCCAGCTTCATCCGCGAGCCGTTGCCGAATGCGCCCACGTGTGGCCGGTTGTCGGTGAATACGGCCAGTACCGGATCGACCATCGCACATGCGCCGGCATCCCCCGACACGAAGATCGTCCAGGTGCGCTCGGGCAGGCGTACGGCCGTGCCGCTGATCGGGCAATCGAGCAGCGTCACGCCGACCGCCGCGAGCCGGTCGTGCGCGGCCTGCTTGTCCTCGAGCGGCAGGGTGCTGGTCTCGATCACGATCGGCCGCACGGCGGGATCGCCGGCGCAGGCCGCGGCGATCGCCTCGATCGTCGCGGCCAGTGCCTTGCGGGTGGCCAGCGACACGATCACCACGGGCGCCGCACGCGCCACCTCGGCCGCGCCGGCCATCGGCTCGCCGCCGGCAGCCTGTAACCGCTCGCACGCGGCCTGCGCCGGATCGAACCCGGCCACGCGCGTCCCGCTGGCGCGCAAGGCCTGCGCCATCGCACCGCCCATGATGCCGAGCCCGATGATGCCGACTGTCGTATCCATTCCGGAAGGCTCCACGCAGGTCACGATTGCGATACCAGCACCAGCTTGCCGAGCAGGCTGCGCGCCTCGAGCAGTTCATGCGCGCGGCGTGCTTCGGACAGCGGCAGCACGGCAGGAGCGGGCGGTACCAGCCGGCCGGCCGCCATCAGGTCGATCGCCCGCTGCATCAGCGCGCGCCGCCGGTCGCGATGGTGGTCGAGCGAATGGATCGAGTACACGCGGATGCCGACGCATTGCGCCTGGCGCTTGCGAAGTTCGGCCAGCAGGTCGGTGCCGGGCGGGCCGCCATGCACCGAGAAGGACACGACCGTTCCCCCGGGCGCGAGCAGGTCGAGGTTGGTGGCGAACGCCTTGCCCGACGCGGCGAATACGACATCGACGCCCCGGCCGCCAGTGAGGGCCATGACCGCCGCGCGCACCGAGTCGACGCTGTCGCGCACCAGCACGTCGGGTGCCCCGGCCGCGCGCGCGAACGCCGCCTTCTCGGGCGTGCTGACCGTGCCGATCGCGCGGATGCCGTCGGCCTGGGCGAGCTGGAGCACGGCAGTCGCCACGCCGCCGGCCGCGCCATGGATCAGGATGCTCGACGGCCGGACCACGCCCGACTCGTAGAGCATCGCCCCGGCCAGCTGATAGTTCGGCAGGGTCACCGCCGCGATCGGATCGATCGCGGCGGGCAGCGGGTAGACTGCTTCTGCGGGGACGCAGATCGCCTCTGCATAGCAGCCTCCGCGAAACGGCAGCT
>JBILGF010000096.1:0-8477 GCA_044351195.1 Burkholderiales bacterium | reverse complement strand
CGCGCCGGACATGACGTGACCCTGATCGACGGCTGGCCTGAACACGTCGAGAAGATCCGCCGCGACGGCTTCGCGATCGACGGCATGACCCCCGAAGAGTCGGTCGTGGTGCCGATGCATCCGCTCCATATCTGCGACGTGCCGCAGCTGTCGAAGCAGCCGCCGTTCGACATCGCGGTGATCGCGATGAAGTCCTACGACACGGAATGGGCAGCACACCTGATCCGTCCGTATGTCGCCCCGGGCGGCTACTTCGTGTCGATGCAGAACTCGATCAACGAAGAGCGGCTGGCCGGCGTGGTCGGCTGGGGAAAGACCGTCGGCTGCTGCGTCAGCCTGCTCGCCGCCGAACTCGACCGTCCGGGCCATGTGCAGCGGCACATCCACCTCGGCGGCGAGGCGCACACGGTGTATCGCGTCGGCGAGGTGCATGGCCGGATCACGCCGCGCGTGGAACAGCTTGCCGCGCTGCTGCGCGCGGCCGACAGCGCGAAGGCGACCACCAACCTGTGGGGCGAGCGCTGGTCGAAGCTGATCATCAACGTGATGCGCAATGGCCTGTGCGCCGCCACCGGCCTGGGCGGCAACGGGCGCGACCTGGCGCAGCAGACGCGCCGCATCTCGATCAAGCTGGGCTCCGAGGCGGTACGGGTCGGCCAGGCGCTCGGCTATTCGATCTCGCCACAGCAGGGCCTCGAGCCGGAGACGCTGGCACTGGCCGGCGAAGGCAACGGCGATGCGCTGGCGGAGATCGAGAACGTGCTGATCGAACTGGCCGGCCGGCGCGGCGACGGGCAGCGTCCGTCGATGGCGCAGGACATGCACAAGGGACGGCGCACCGAGATCGACTACCTGAACGGGATGATCGCCAGCGAGGGCGCGAAGATCGGCGTGGCTGCGCCGGTCAATGCCCGGCTGACCGAGCTGGTCGGGCGGGTCGAGCGCGGCGAGTTCGCGCCGTCGCCGGGGCTGGTGGCTGACTGGAAGGTGATCGGGTAGTTACGGGGAAAGGCGGTTTTCCCGAGGCGTCTGGCGGGTCGCAAGCGGCGAGAATTCGTCGTCTGGAGGGGCGCTTGCGACGAGGGAAGATCGGTGGATAATCTTGTATTGAGGTACTTGCGCGAGTTCCGCCGAACGACGGATGCCTTGGCATTCGACCTGTCGAACCTCAAGGCTCGCGTTTCAAGTCTTGATGTACGGATGGCTACCGCTGAACTCGAGGTCGCGCACCTGAATGAACGACACGAGCGGTTCGATGGACGGTTGAATCGCCTGGAACGACGACTGGGACTACGAGATGCCGACGACTGACGCGTCGAGCGAAAGGACGGGCCAGATGACTGACGAGGAATGGAAGATTGCGCTCGAAATCGTCCTCGACATCCGGCGTACGCTGGCGCGCATGAGAGCCGACGCTGCGGAGATCTCGCGCACGTTCGATCGGATGGAAGCGCGCATGGACCGCAGAGAGGCTCGGATCGCCGCCATGGCCATCCGCGCCCCGCAGGGGTCTTGCCTGAGCCGCTGGAAGACGGTCGAGTAATCTGCCTTGATCAGTATTTTCGGGCCAGGCTTCGTGTCTGGTTCTCGCGCACAGTTGGAGGCCTCCCGATGACTGAAATGAACCCAGCCATGACAGACCTCGTGCTCGAATACCTGCGGGCGATCCGCGCCGACATCCGTTCCATACATGAGCGCCTCGACTCACTCACCGTGCGCGTATCGTCGCTCGAGCATAACGTCGCCTCGCTTCATGGCGAAATGGCAGCCATGCGCGGCGACATGGCGCACATGTCCGCGCGCATCGACAACGTCGACCGGCGCCTGGACCGGATCGAACAGCGCCTGGAACTCATCGACGCGCCGGCCTGAACGGCCCCACGCGCTGCCGACGAGCCCTCGCCCTCCCGCGCTACTTCGCCGCCAGCGCTACTTCGCCGCCAGCGCCTCCGGATTCAGCACGTTCTGCGGCTTGCCGTTCGCGAACGCCAGCAGGTTGTCGAACGCAGCCGCAAA
This sequence comes from Burkholderiales bacterium, assembly GCA_044351195.1. Taxonomy (GTDB): domain Bacteria; phylum Pseudomonadota; class Gammaproteobacteria; order Burkholderiales; family CAIKXV01; genus CAIKXV01. The sequence continues at coordinate 6,461 of JBILGF010000096.1, read as the reverse complement.
GTACATCTCGTAGGTCGACTGCTCGACATAACCCAGGTGCGGCGTGGCGATCACGTTGTCCATCTTCAGCAGCGGATGGGCGGCGCCGTACACCGGTTCGTCCTCGAACACGTCGACCGCGGCGAAGCCGGGACGGCCCGCAGTCAGGGCGGCTTCGAGCGCGCCGGCAGCCACCAGCGGCGCACGGCTGGTGTTGAGGAACAGCGCGGTCGGCTTCATCAGTGCCAGGTCGGCCGCGGTGACGATGCCGCGCGTCTCCGCGTTCAGCGGGATGTGGATCGACAGCACGTCGGACTGCGAGAACAGCGCCTCGCGCGAGGCCGCCGCCTCGAAGCCGTCGGCCTTCGCTCTCTCGACCGAGGGGCCGCGGCCCCAGCAGATCACCTTCATGCCGAAGGCCGCGCCGGCCTTCGCCACCAGGCTGCCGATCTTGCCGTAGGCGTAGATGCCCAGCGTCTTGCCATGCACGCCGACGCCCATGGTCGACTGCCAGCGGCCGGCGCGCAGCGCCATCACCTCCTGCGGGATACTGCGCAGCGAGGCGAAGATCAGGCCCCAGGCGAGTTCGGCCGGGGCATAGGGCGACCCGACGCCGGCAGCCACCACCGCGACGCCGCGCTTGGTGCAGGCCTCCATGTCGACGTGCGACACGTTCTTGCCGGTCTGCGCGATCACCTTCAGCTTCGGCATGCGATCGAGGTGGGCCTGGGTGAACGGCGCGCGCTGCTGGATCAGCACCAGCGCCTCGGCCTGCTCGATGCCGGCCGGCAGCTTCGCCGGGTCCTTGAGGGTCTCGGTGCAGACGGTGACGTCATGGCCCGCCAGCTTCGACCAGGCGGCGGTTTTCGGCGTGGCGGACTGGTAATCGTCGGCGATGAAGATCTTCATGCAAGCTCCTGGGTGGCGTGTGCGGGGCGGCGCGCCGTCGGGCCCGCGGTCGGGCTACGATCGAGGCCACGATCGCGGGCAATCGCGGATTATGCCAGCGCCGGGCACCCGTCCGCCGGGTGGCGAGCGGCTATGATCGGCGTCCCGACAGCACCCTCCGGCACTCGACCGCCCATGAAGATCGCGATTCCCCATGACCACCAGGACCTGGTGCGCAGCCTGGCCTGCTTCTCGAAACTCGCCGGCCACGAGGTGAGCGTGTTCACCGAGTCACCGGTGGAACCGGCGGCGCTGGCGGCGCAACTGGCCGGCGCCGAGGCGCTGGTGCTGATCCGCGAACGCACGCCGGTGTCGGCGGCGCTGATCGAACGGCTGCCCTCGCTGCGGATGGTGAGCCAGCTCGCGCGCACCACCCACCATATCGACGTCGCCGCCTGCACGGCGCGCGGCATCGCGATCGCCACCGGCAACAGCAAGTCACCGGTGTCGCCGGCGGAACACACGTTCGCGCTGATCCTCGCGGCCGCCCGATCGATCCCGCTCGAGGCCGGCCGCATGCAGCGCGGCGAAGAGCCGACCACGCTCGGCTTCACGATGCGCGGCAAGACGCTCGCGCTGCTCGGCTTCGGCACCATCGGCGAGCTGGTCGCGCAGATGGGACGCGGCTTTGGCATGCGCGTGGTCACCCACGGCCGGGCCGGCTCGCGCGAGCGTGCCGCCGCTACCGGGGTCGAGTTCATCGAAGACCGCGCGCGTTTCTTCCGCGAGGCCGACGTGTTGTCGCTGCACCTGCGGCTGACGCCGGAGACGAAGCACTCGGTGACCGCTGCCGACCTCGCGCTGATGAAGCCAACCTCGCTGCTCGCGAACACCGCGCGCGCCGAACTGATCGCCCCGGGCGCGCTGGTCGCGGCGCTGCAGGCCGGACGTCCCGGCTACGCGGGCCTCGACGTGTTCGAGCACGAACCGGTGCCGGTCGACCATCCGCTGCTGCAGATGGACAACGTGGTGTGCACGCCGCACTACGGCTGGGCCACGCACGAGACCTACGAGCAGTACTTCGGCGAGGCGTTCGACAACGTGGTCGCGTTCGCGCAAGGCCGACCCACCGGCCTCTTCAATCCACAGGTGCTGGCGGGATGATTCCCTTGCATGCCGCACGAGGACGGGTGCCGGAGCGAATGGGCACGGCGGATTCTTGCTATCTTCAGGGCTTCGGTCCCATGCCGCTCGAAAGCTCTTGCAGAAGCGAGGCAGGGACCCTTCCCGAGGAGGATACGATGTCCCGACATCGTCGCATCGACACGACCCGAAACACCGCTGGCAGCGTAGCCGCGGCGGCCATCTTCGCCCTGTGTGCCATCCCGGTTGCGGCCCAGGCGCAGTACCCGGCCAAGCCGATCCGCATCATCGTGCCGTTCGCGGCGAGCGGCCCGACCGACTTCAATGCGCGGCTGGTGGCGCAGCGGCTGAACGAAGCCTGGGGCCAGTCGGTGCTGGTCGAGAACCGCCCTGGCGCAGGCGGTGTCACCGGCACCGAATTCGTGGCCAGAGCCGCCCCCGACGGCTACACGTTGCTTGGCGCGAACCCCGGCCCGTTGACCATCGCACCGCACCTGCGGCCGAAGATGGGCTACGACGCCGCGACTGCGTTCGCGCCGATCGTGCTGGTCACCACCACCACCAGCGCGACCGTCGTGCACCCGAGCCTGCCGGTGAAGAGCGTGAAGGATCTCATCGCACTCGCGCAGAGGTTCCCCGGCAAGCTGTCCTACGGCTCCCCGGGCGTGGGCACCGTGGGCCACCTGACCATGGAACTGTTCGACTCCATGGCCGGGACGAAGATGACGCACGTACCCTACAAGGGCGTTGCCCCGGCGCAGGTCGACCTGCTCAGCGGCAACATCCAGGTGCTGACCATCTCGATCCCGAACGCGCTTACCTACATGAAGGAAAACCGGATCCGCGTGCTCGGGGTCAACGGCCGGGCGCGCGCCAGTTCGATGCCGGACATCCCGACGGTCGAGGAGGCCGGGCTGGTCGGGTTCGAATCGCAGAACTTCAACGGCATCATGGCACCCGCAGGCACGCCTTCCGAGATCATCACCCGGATCAACACCGAGGTGAATCAGCGCGTGCTGTCGCCCGAGGGACGCAAGTATCTGATCGGCGCGGGCTACGACGTCGCCGGCGGAACGGCCGAGTCGTTCGGGGCGTTCATCAAGCGCGAATACGAGAAATGGGGTCGCGTCGTGCGCGCGGCCGATGTGAAGGTCGAGTTCTGATCAGGAGCGGCGCGATGAGCGAAGCAGCGAAGAAGGATCCGCAGTACTTCATGTACTTCCCCGGCAACTACCGGTGGTCGTCGGCATTCATCAACATGCTCGGCTCGGCTTCCTACGGCGGCGCCGAGATCGGCGAGCTCGACCGCATCGGCCGCCTGCTCAAGGGCAAGGCTCCCGAGGACGACCAGGCCTGGTTCGATGCCTGCAACACGGTCGCCGATACCGTGACTGCGTTCGCCGACGAGCGCAGCAGTTCAGGCCACCGCTACTCCGCCGCGGCGGCCTACCTGCGCGCAGCGAACTACTACCAGATGGCCGAGCGTTTCCGCACGCCGAAGGATGCGGCGGCGCTGGCGTCCTACAAGCGCGGCGTCGACTGCTTCCACCGCTTCGTCGACCAGACCGACCTGAAGATCGAGATCGTCGAGATCCCGTTCGAGGGCGGCAGCCTGCCCGGCTACTTCGTGCATGCACAGAACTCGTCCGAGGCGCGCAAGCCCTGCGTGGTGTACTTCGACGGGCTGGACGTGACGAAAGAGATCCAGTTCATGCGGGGCGTGCCCGAGCTGATCAAGCGCGGCATCTCCTGCCTGATCATGGACGGTCCGGGCACCGGCGAAGCCATCCGCTTTCGCGGCATGGTGCTGCGCCACGACTACGAGAAGGCCGGTTCCGCCTGCATGGACTGGCTCGAGACGCGCGCCGATGTCGACGCGAAGCGGGTCGGCGTGGTCGCGATCAGCCTGGGCGGCTACTACGCGCCGCGCATGGCCTCGCTCGAGCCGCGCTTTGCCGCGTGCATCGCCTGGGGCGCGATCTGGGACTACTACGCAACCTGGAAGAAGCGCATCGACGCCTCGTTCAAGACCTCGCTGTCGGTACCGGGCCACCACATCACCTGGATCCTCGGCGTCGACACCGTCGAGCAGGCGCTCGAGAAGCTCGAGCCATTCCGGCTCGATGGCGTGGTGCAGCAGATGCGCTGCCCGTTCCTGATCGTGCACGGTGCCGACGACGAACAGGTACCGCTGGTCGATGCCCAGGCGCTGCATGACGCCAGCGGCTCGCCCGACAAGACCCTGCGCGTGTTCACCGCCGAAGAAGGCGGCGCCCAGCACTGCCAGCGCGACTACCTGACCAAGGTCGTCGCCGTCATGTGGGACTGGTTCGAAGACAAGCTCAAGCCCCGCTGCTGAACACCCCGAAATCCGGGTCCCGAAATCCGGGTCAGAGACGATTTTCTAGGTCTGGCCAGCGCAGTAGCCAGACCGTGCGGGAAAATCGTCTCTGACCCGGATTTCGGAAAATCGTCTCTGACCCGGATTTCGAATCTGACGATCAGCCGTAGTCGAACCTTGCGATCAGCCGGGGGCCGGGCTTACGATCAGCCGATGCCGGTTGACCACGACTATCCCCGCCTCGCCGAAGGCCCTTTGCGCCAGGCACTCGCCGACTCGCCGGGCGGATGGAGATCCTGCGGCTTCATCCGCTGGCGCAGCTGGAACTGGCGCGCGCCAGCCCGACTTTCCTCGAGCGCCTGTTCAGCGCGGGGTTCAAGTCCTGCCCTGGCCGGCGGCTCGGGCGGGAACTGGCGGAACGCATTGCCGCTGGCGGGTATCCGGCCGCACTTGCAAGGAGCGCCGGCGCGCGCAGACGGCGCTGGTATGTCGATTATGTGCAGGCGATCGTCGACCGCGATGTGCGCGACCTCGCGCGCGTGCAGGCGCTGGATATCATGCCCCGGCTGATCACGCTGGCGGCCGGACAGACCGCACGCCTGGTGAACATCGCAGAGCTCAGCGCACCCTTTCAGCTCAGTCGCCAGACCATCCGCGACTACGTGACCCTGCTGCAAAGGGTATTCCTGCTGGAGGAACTCCCACCCTGGCATTCGAACAGACTCAGCCGGCTGGTGAAGACGTCGAAACTGCACATCGGCGACACCGGTCTGGCCGCGAGCCTGCTGGGCGCCGATGCGGCGGCGCTGCACGAAGACCGGCCACTGCTGGGCCAGCTGCTCGAGACCTTCGTACTCCAGGAGTTGCGCCGCCAGTCGACCGCGTATCCGGAGCCGCTGGCGTTCCACCATTTCCGCGACCGCGACGGCATCGAAGTCGATCTGGTGCTCGAGCAGGGTCCCGGAGCGCTCGCCGGCGTCGAGGTGAAAGCTTCATCCACGGTCGGTGACGCAGATTTCCGGGGCCTGCGCCAGTTGCGCGCGGCCGCGGGCAGCGCATTCCGGGCGGGTGTGGTGCTGTATGACGGCGAGCTGGGGGTCGGATTCGGTGACCGATTGTTCGCCGTGCCGATCAACGGGCTGTGGGAAACGCCCTGACACCCTGACGGCCGGTGGCATGCACACGGATGGGCATTGACTCTTACTTGACTGAATTACTCGACTTCTCGTATCGTTCTGCCTCGATCGGAGGCACCATTTGCCGCCTATCCGTTCTATGCCGAGGTAAGACACCATGAGCGTTCACGACACCATCCATCAGCAGGTCACCGGCCACCCGGTCGTGCTCTACATGAAGGGCAACCCGAGCTTCCCGCAGTGCGGCTTCAGCGCCAACGCGGTGCGCATCCTGTCGGCCTGCGGCATCGACAAGTTCTTCTCGGTCAACGTGCTGGAAGAGCCGGAGATCCGCCAGGGCATCAAGGAATACGCGAGCTGGCCGACGATCCCGCAGCTCTACGTCAACGGCGAATTCGTCGGCGGCTCGGACATCCTCACCGAGATGTTCCAGTCGGGCGAACTGAAGACGCTGCTCGACACCACCAAGGGCTAGCGAGGCCCGGCAGCCTCAGCCGCCGACCGCGTACTGACCGAGAATCACGGCGGCCATCGCGGCGAGCGCGATGCGCAGCCAGTTGCGGTAGGTGGCCGGGTCCACGCCCTGTCGCGCCCGGATGCCGCGCTTCTGCGCGATCGCGGTGACCGCTGCCAGCGGCAGGGTCATCGCCCATTGCGTCATCGTCACGCCGCCGAGCATGGTGAAGGTCACGAACTGCGTCGCCTTTCCAGGCAGGAAGCACAGGTTGAAGCCCTGGATCATCGCCACCGGTGCCAGCCCGAGCCCGGCGTAGTAGGCAATCAGGGGCGGCGAGGCGACGTTGGCGGTGGTCTCGAAGATGCCGGCGGCGAAGCCGAACACGACGCCGGATGCGACGACATGGCGCTTCATCCAGGCCGACTCGCTCTTGCCGCGCCAGTCGAGCCACAGCCACAGCAGGATGGCGGCCACCAGCACGAGTGCGTACGGGATCTCCGGCGCGCGGATGAACAAC
>JBILGF010000448.1:0-2951 GCA_044351195.1 Burkholderiales bacterium | reverse complement strand
CACCACGTGGAATCGTCTGCCCTGCATCCACTGGCAGCAAGCCGACCAGTTGCTTGCGATCGGACGCGACCAGTCCGGGTCGCGACAGCGAGCGCCGACCTATGAAGTCGCCGTCCTTTTTGATCAGTCGCGCGAGACCCAGATCGTTCGGGGTGGTGCGGCCATCGGCCTCCGGGCCCACCACGAAATGACCTTTCTCGATACGCATCACGCCCATGGCTTCGGTGCCGTAGGCCACCAGGTCATGATCCTGCCCGGCGGCGAAAACCGCCTCCCATACCGCCGCGCCATGGCCGGCTGGCACGTTGATCTCGTAGGACAGTTCGCCCGAGAAGCTGATGCGGAACACGCGCGCCGGCACGCCGGCGATCCGGCATTCGCGGAAGGCCATGAAGGGCAGTGCCTCGTCTCCCACATCGATGTCGGCCACGCGTGCCAGCACAGTACGGGCCTTTGGCCCGGCCAGGGCCATCGCTGCCCAGTGTTCGGTGACCGAGGTCAGGTAGACATCAAGCTGTGGCCACTCGACTTGCAGCAGGTACTCCAGTTGCGACATCACCCTGACCGCGTTGGCGGTGGTGGTGGTCATCAGGTAGCGGTGCTCGGCCAACCGGGTCACGGTGCCGTCGTCGAACACCATACCGTCTTCGCGAAGCATCACGCCGTAACGGCAGCGGCCGATCGCGAGGCTGCGCAGATTGTTGATGTAAACGCGATTCAGAAACTCGGCGCAGTCGCGCCCTTGCAGGTCTATCTTGCCCAAGGTACTGACGTCGACCAGTCCAACACCAGAACGCACGGCGCGCACCTCGCGGTTGACCGCGTCCAGGTCGGTCTCGCCCGGCTGCCGATAGAATTGCGCCCGGCGCCACAGGCCGGTGTTAATAAACACCGCGCCCTGTCGCGTGTGCCAGTCATGCATTGCCGTGTAGCGTGTCGGTTCCATGTGTGCACCGACTTCTGCCCCGGCGATTACACCCAGTGTGACCGGCGTATACGGCGGCCGGAAGGTGGTCGTCCCGACCTGCGGGAGGGTCGCACCCAGGGTTTCGGCGAGCACGGCGAGCCCGCTGATGTTCGACAGCTTGCCCTGGTCGGTACCCATGCCCAGCGTCGTGTATCGCTTCAGGTGTTCGACCGATCGGTAGCCCTCGCGTGCGGCCAGCTCCACGTCGGCGACGGTGACATCGTTCTGGGGGTCGAGGAACTGCTTGTGGCGATGCTGGCCGGCGTACTGCACCCGGAACACCGCTGCCAGGGGCGCAACAGTGGCCCGCTCGACATGGGGTGGCTGCAGGGTCGGACCGCGCGGACGTCCTGCCGCCCGGGCAGCGGCGGCGCCGCCGGCGACGCCCTGCGCCAAGCAGTCGGCGAGCGCGAAGGCGCCGTTCGCGCTGCCTATGCAGCAGACGCTGGCCGGGGCCGCGTTGGTTGGATTCGGCACGAAGGTGGCGAGCAGCGGATCGAATTTCAGCTTGCCGCGTGCCTGCGACCACAGATGCACTGCCGGATTCCAGCCGCCGGAGACCATCAGCAGGTCGCATTCGAGGCGTTTCGCCACGTCGCGCGGGTCGCCGATCGCGCTGCCCTGCGCATCGACCGGCGCCACCCGAACCGCGCGCAGTGCGTTGCCGCCGACGGTATGCAGCACGGCGTAACCGGCGAGTACCGGCAGGTCGGCGGCGACCGCTGCCGCGTACGCGCTGCCCTCAGGCTGCGCGCGCAGGTCGACGATCGCAGCAATGGTCACGCCCGACTTGTGCAAATCTAGAGCGGCCAGATAGGCCGAGTCGTTGTTGGTGAACACCACCGCGCGACGACCGGCCTGCGCACCATAACGATTCAAATACGTGCGCGCGCTGCCGGCGAGCATCACCCCGGGCAGGTCGTTGTCGCCGGTGGCGATGATGATCTCGCTCGCGCGGATCTTCCAGAGCCGCTGACGAGGCAGGTGGGCAAGGACCGGGCCGCCGCTGCCGATCTGCTCGACCACGCTGGCCATGTTCTGGTCCCAGATCGCCGCCACCTGGCTGCGCAGCAACACCTGTACGTCCGGAATCGACTCGAGCTCGGCGGTGACCTCGCGCACCCAGCGCTGCGCCTCGTTGCCGTCAATCTCGACTTTGTCGCCCAGCAGTTGCCCCCCGGCCTCGGTGCCTTCGTCCACCAGGATAACCCGCGCACCGCAACGCGCGGCAGACAGCGCGGCCGCCAGGCCCGCCGGGCCGGCACCGACCACCAGCACGTCGCAGTGCGCGTGCCTATGGGCGTAGCGGTCCGGGTCCGGCTCGGTGGGCGCGCGGCCCAGTCCTGCCGCGCGCCGGATCAGTCTCTCGTAGCTCATCCAGAGCGACGCCGGCCACATGAAGGTCTTGTAGTAGAAGCCGGCGGGCAGCAGACGCGACAGCCGGTCATTGATTGCGCCGATGTCGAAGTCGAGCGAAGGCCAGCGGTTCTGGCTCGCGGCCACCAGCCCATCGTACAGAGGAATCTGCGTGGCCCGCAGATTGGGTTCGGTGCGGGTGCCGGTCTCGAGCTGCACCAGCGCATTGGGTTCCTCGGCGCCGGCGCTCATGATGCCGCGTCGGCGGTGGTACTTGAAGCTGCGCCCGATCACACGCACGCCGTTGGCGATCAGCGCCGAGGCGAGTGTGTCTCCGGCGTAGCCAGTGTAGGTGCGGCCGTCGAAGGTGAAGGACAGCGGGCGATCACGCGCGATGCGCCCGCCCTCGGCCACGCGAAAGGGCATGTTGCTGCCGTCCGCGCTCATGATCGGGGCTCGGCGTCGGCGCCAGCCGCCGGATCCGTGGCGGCACCAACCGCGAAGCTGTACATGATCGCGTGGGTCAGCGTGTTCCGGCGCACGCCTATCCAGCGCCGGCAACCCTGTGCGTGCTGCCACAGTTCGTCGTGCTCTCCAGCAGGATTCGCACGAAGGTGCAGAAACGCGC
>JBILGF010000321.1:0-4215 GCA_044351195.1 Burkholderiales bacterium | reverse complement strand
TAGTAGGCGGTGGCCAGGCCGTGGCCGCCACCGCCGACGATCACCACGTCGTAATGCGGCTGGGGCGCGGGGCTGCGCCAGGCCTCGGGCCAGTTGCGGTGATAGTCGACCGCATTGCGGGCGAGCGAAAAAATCGAATATTTCACGGACAGGGGATGTGGCCGGGGGCGGTGGGCGGAAGGAGACGATTCAATACGCGATTGGAGCCTGCGGTACAAAGCGCAGGATTTTTGCTCGCGAATGAACTTAGTCATCGTTATCACCTGCCTCGCCAGCACCTGTCAACGCAAGGCAAGCGCTGGGCGAATGGAATCAGCCATGCTGAACCCGTACATTAGCTGTGCTAATGTTGGGCGGTGTCGCTACGCTCCCCTACCCTGCACGACCTGAACGCGCTGCGTGCCTTCCTGACGGTTGCTGCCACTGGCAGCATGACAGATGCTGCTTCGCGTCTGGGCATCACACAGTCGGCAATCTCGCAGACCATCCGCAAGCTGGAAGAGACAGCGGGCGTCGTGCTGGTCGACCGAGGCAGTCGGCCGCTGCAGCTTTCGCTGGCTGGGCGCGCTCTGCAGCGCCACGCGGCGCCGCTGGTCGAGGATGCCGATGCGCTGCTGTCGCTGGTTCGACATGCCGCTTCCGAACGACTGGTCGAGCTGCGGGTGGGCATCATCGATTCCTTCGCCGCCACCGTCGGGCCCAGCCTGATCCGCGATCTGCTCGAAGTCGCGTCCAGCGTGTCCTTTCGGTCCGGACTGGCGCTGCATCAAGCCGAAGGTCTGCTCGCGCACGATCTCGACCTGATCATCACCAGCGAGCCGCTGGACGAACTGGACGGGCTGGCGCGACACATGATCGCCAGTGAGCCCTTCGTGCTACTGCGCCCGGGCGGCGCCGGGGGCGCAGCACCGGCGGCGCCGACCGCTGCGCAGGCGCCGCTGCGCAGCGGTCGGCCGCCGCCGCCTGCGACCGCATTCCGCAACGCCGGTGACCTGGCGGCGCTGGCTGCAGACGCGCCGCTTATCCGCTATTCGGCGCGCTCGCAGATCGGTGCCCGCATCGACAGGCACCTGCGTCGCATCGGCGTGCGGGCCGCGCGTTTTCTTGAGGTCGACACCACGGACGCATTGCTGGCGATGGTGGCCAGCGGCCTGGGCTGGGCGATCTCGACACCGCTATGTCTGCTGCAGATGCAGGCCCGCCTGGAAGAGGTGCGGGTGGGTCCGCTACCCGGGCCAGCATTCGAGCGCCAGCTCTACCTGATTTGCCGCGCCGCCGAACACGCAGCCTTGTCCGCGCGCATCGCTACGCGCTCGCGCGAGATCCTCGCGCGCGACTGCTTGCCGCGCTTGCGTCGGGCGCTGCCCTGGTTGCCGGAGCCGCTGCGCTTGGCCGAGGCGGGCTAAGTGCCGCTGCTGCGGCGCCACCCGTAGCGATTCGCGATGCTGCACGTCGTCGCGGTAATCACCGATGCAGCGCATGTCCAAGAGGAAGCTTGGTTTGCCCTTCGTCCTGTCGGTGCTGCCGCTCCGGCTGCGGCTTGACGCAAGGTCGATAAAGTAGCTCGGGAAGGTCTGCATAATCATGCTGCAAGAGCGACCTAAAGCACTCTGACACTGACCGGAACCCTTGCTTCGAAGAGGACACTCGCGCCCATGCTTGCACGACTGACCCGGGAGCCCGGCGCAGCCATCTGCAGCGCGGACATGCAGCAGAAGGTCAGAAAACAGGGTCTGGGAGGGGAACTGTATCTGCGGAAGCCTTCAGCTGCTAGCTGCGCGAGGACGTGGCGAGATGGCGAAAGATCATTGCCGAGGCGTTATTACGCTGGACCCATGATGCGCGAGCATCATACCGCTCTGCAATGGCAAGCCGTGCCGGGTGGCCCGTCCGCAGGCACCGTCGCCAGCCTCAACCGGATGTCGTCCCGCAGGGCACGTAGCGTTACATGCCGGCTTTCGGCATGCACTCCGCCGCAAACCTACTCCGGCTTGATACCGACAGCCGCGACCAGCCTCTTCCACTTGGCCACTTCGGCAACGATATGTGCCCGGAACTCTGCGGGTGTGCTGCCGATGACATCGAATCCCTGATTCTGCGCGCGTTCCACGAAGTCAGCAGACTTGACCACGGCCAGGACCTCCTTGTGCAGACGTGCCACCAGGGCCGGGGATGTCTTCGCTGGCGCCAGCACGCCGTACCACTGATCTGTATTGAAGCCCTTCAGGCCCGATTCCGACACCGTGGGCAACTCCGGTACCTGCGGCGCGCGGCGCAGCCCGGTGACCGCGATCATGCGCAGTCGGCCGGCCCGTCCATGCGGGATCGCCGCCGGCAGGGACGCGAAGATCAGGTCGACATGACCGCCGATCACGTCGCTCAGGGCCGGTCCGTTGCCCTTGTAGGGCACGTGGATCAGCGCGGTACCGGCCATGATGTTGAACATCTCGCCGGACATGTGCGGCGCACTGCCCACACCGGCCGAGGCATAGCGCAACGGGTCCTTGCGGCCCTTGATGTACGCGATCAACTCGGGGACGGTCTTGGCGGGGATCGACGGATGCACGACCAGGATGTTGGGGGCGCTGGCGATCAGGGAGATCTGCGAGAAGTCCTCAGCAGGGTCGTACGGCAGCTTGGACACGGCCGGGTTGATGCCATGCGAGGCGGTGTAGCCGAGCAGCAGCGTATAGCCATCCGGGGACGCCCGGGCGACGGTCATCGAGCCGATGCTGCCACCGGCACCGGCGCGGTTGTCGACCACCACGGTCTGTCCCAGATTGTCGGACATCTTCTGGGCGAGCATCCGTCCGAGGAAATCCGTGCCGCCGCCAGGCGATACCGGGATCACCAGTCGCACGGGCTTCATCGGGAAGCTGTCGCTCTGTGCCGCGGCGATTGCGGCCGCTACGCACAGGACCACGCCCAGGGTTGTCCGAACCGCGTTGAAAACCATGCTGTACGCCTCCTTGATATCGCGCCGAAACCTTCTGTCGGAGTGTCGGTGCTGGCTACTCGAAATGCCGTGACGACACGTAGACGGTGCCATCCATGATGCGGCGAGCGGTGCGCATCACCGCCGCTCTGACCAACCGGTGCGTGCGCCCGCTCGACTCCACCTTGGCGTCCATCTCAAGCACGCCTGTCGGATGGCCGATACGCAGCCGCCCGCCGGCTGCACAGCCCGGCCGGGCCACCTCGTTGACAATAGTGCCGGGAATGCCGACGGCTGCACCGGTACAGACCGCGACCGTACCGGCATAGGCCTGGTGCGGCGTACCCATGCTCATGCCGCGTCCGATGAGGTCGATGCTGTCTTCCGGGATCGACCGGTCGTTCGAATCGCGATAGGTGACCGGCGGGTCGACCAGATACAGCTTTGGAATGGTCGGAGTGACCGCATCGGCGCGGTCGGCCGACTCGACCATCTCCAGGCGCAGCGCGACGGCCCCGCGCACCGCCTCGATCCTGTCGAGCAGGTCCCGATCCATCCGATGCGTCGGCAGTTGCGCGCCGGTCAATCCAAATACGGACGGACGCACGAAGGCGGTGACGTTGCCGGCATCCACGATCGACACCTCGACCGGGCCGATCGCGGTATCCAGTGTCTCGCGTGGCACGCCGGTGGGCAGCAGTCCCCGGCCGAGCGTCCCGCCGACGTCCGCCCAGTCCAGGATGATCGGCGCACCCGAGCCTGGCACGCCGGCCACCACCGCGTCGCCACAGACCGGACAAAGGCCATCCACGATCGGGACTTCAGCGATCAGCAGGGCGTGCGAGTTGGTGAGGTGGATGCGCACCTTCGCCACCGCTCCGCGGGCGGCCACGAAGCCCTCCTCGATCGCAAAGGGTCCGATCCCTGCCGAGATGTTGCCGCAGTTGCCCCGGAAGTCGACGCGCGCTTCATTCACCCGCACCTGGCCGAACGTGTAATCGACGTCGGCGTCGTCGCGCGTCGGCGGGCCGATGATCGCTACCTTGCTGGTCAACGAGGTGGCGCCGCCGAGCCCGTCGATCTGCCGGAAGTCGGGGCTGCCGTAGATGGCGAGAATCAGCTTTTCGCGCATCAGCGGGTCCCTGGGCAGATCTTCCTCGCGCAGGAAGGCGCCTCGGCTGGTGCCTGCGCGCATGAATACGCAGCGCATCCCGAACTGGTCACCGCGCCGATGAGCGCCCGGCCAGGGCACTGCAACGGCGCCTGCTGACGTAGCTGAT
>JBILGF010000197.1:0-6355 GCA_044351195.1 Burkholderiales bacterium | reverse complement strand
GATCGACGCTGGCAACCCCGCCGGGAACGCATCGGCCAGTGCACTCACCAGCAGCCCTCGACAGCCGGCACGGCGCACCGCGTCAACTGCGCATGCGAGAAATCGCTCGGGCTGCGCCATTCCAGTGCCTGCGGTAAACACCACCGGTGCCGCTCCGGCGGCAAGGAATGCCTCCAGCTCGGTCGAGAGCCCCTGCGAGCCAGGTGCTGCGTCGCCAGCCCACGGCAGCGCGAAGTCGAACTGCTCGCCATGGGCTGGCCAGTCGGGCTGGGCGGGGGCAAACCACTCGGGGAAGGCTGCGATCACCGAGTGGGGTGAATGCAGCCAGTGCCGATGGACTTCGCGCAACGGTGCCAGCCCGTACTGCGCCCGCAGCGCGTTGAGGCCGGGCGCGACCATCCGATCGAGCTGCCACGCCATCACGCCGAGTGCGCCGTGCCGAGCCGCCAGCGGCAGGCTGCGCACCCAGCCGGCTCCGGGCAGGCACGGAAAGTCGTGCGCCGAGAGCAGGCACAGCGGCGACAGGTGCACGCTCGCCGTGCGCGGATGCCCGCGCTCGGCGGCGATGCGTACCGCCAGCGCGAGGGTGGAGCCGACCAGCAGGCAGTCCGTGTCTTCGGTCCACGGCACGAGTGCCTCCAGCGCGTGTGACGCTGCGTGCAGGACGCGCGCCCACAACCGGCTGATGCCACGCGCCGGGTCCCAGAGCAGCGGATCGGCGAGTGCCGTGTGATAGTCCTCCGGCGCCCCCAGCGCGCACAGCGGCACGCCGGCTGCGTGCGCCTGGGGCTCGAAGTACGCGCTGGTGGCCAGCGTCACGTCGACGCCAAGCTCGATCAGATGCCGGCCGATGGCTATGAACGGCAGCACGTCGCCAGCGCTGCCGACACAGTGCAGCAGAACGCGTGCGCGTCGAGCCGGCGCTACCGGATGCTCGGCCTTCACCGCATTGCTCCGGCACCCATGCACTCAAGCGTCAGGCAAAGGTGCGACACCACGATGACTCACCGTACCAACCATTCCAGCAAGCCCGCAGGCGTGAGCCTCGTCCGATGATGTCGATCCCGTCTCGACGCCAACCGGTCCATTGAGTACACCTTGAAGGTCCGTCCGAGCCGGGCGGAGCGCATCGGTTGCAAGTTCATCGAGCGTGAGGCGAACACCCAGCGTTCCGCGCCCCGATCGTACGGATGACTTCTTCAGGCAGATCTCCATGCGCTGGATGGCCGGGTATGCGGCACACGCACTTGCGATGCGCGTGATGAGCCGTTCCTGCGTTTCATAGTGACCGTCTGCAGCGAGACGATCGATTTCCATGACCAGTGGATCATAGTCAAATACATGCGCCATCCCATCCTCGGAAATGACTACTCGATCGACCGCAATGCCGAGTGTCAGATCGAGGAGGTGAAGGTCTGGCCGGGAGTCGTTGGGACCATATGTTCCGATATCTGCCTTGAGCTGCAGATCTCGCAACTCGATGGACGCAGAGCTGACTTCCTTCATGCCTGCACTTTTTGACTGATGAATTTGATGAGGCCTTCGCTGGCTTCTTCGATCAGATCCAGTACCTGTTCAAACCCCTGATCTCCACCATGGTAGGGATCCGGGATGACAGAGGCTTGCGTTGTTTGCAGGAATTCAGCCAACCCCCGGATCTTGTGAAGATGCGCAGTGGGGCATCTTTCCTCCAGGAGTGCACGGTTGTCCCAGTCCATCGTCAACAGCAAATCGAATTCTTCGAAATCGCTTTCAACGACAGGCCTGGCCCTCAGTTTGGACAGGTCGTAGCCTCTTTTTCGTGCATGCATCTGGCTCCGTTCATCGGGTGGAGCGCCAGGATGGAAATCGTGCGTGCCCGCCGAGTCGATCTTGATCCGGTGCAGGAGCGCTCGATCAGCCAGCTTCTTTAAGAAGACAGCCTCTGCCGTGGGACTTCGGCAGATGTTGCCCATGCAGACAAACAGAATCCTGAAATCAGGTTCGTTCATTTCGATCTTCGTATGGTTGGTGCTGCCGGCCAGATGCGACTATTCGCGCTTGACGCCCGATGCCTGCACGACCTTTGCCCATTTCGCGATTTTCGAGCGTATGCAGGCTGCGAACTTGTCCGGGCGAATAGTACTTTCAAACGCCCCTGCCATCCCCCACGCGCTGCCGCGTGCAGCACACGCTCCTCCTGCGAGCTGTCCGATGCGTGATCACCCTGCGCGAGGATGCGCGCAATCACCGCGGGGTCCTCGATGCTCGCCACGATCTTCAGCCGCGCTCCGCACCGCGCACAGCTCTCGATCTCGATGCCGGACACCCGCTTCAGACGCTGCGCCCAGCGTCAGCCGCTCAGCGGCGAGCTCTGCGGCTGGCCGACTACGCGGCGCTCATCCGGCGCGCTGCCAGCAATCCGATCGCATGCCGCGTGAAGCGCCCTGCCGCAGGCTAGCTAGCGCAGCACCTGGTCGATCCACCCCGCCGTCTCGAACAGTTCCGCGTCGCGGTCCATGAAGCCGATCGCCTGCAGCCCGAGCGGCAGGCCCTGCACGCGCATCAGCGGCAGGCTCAGCGCCGGCGCACCAAGGTAGGACGCCGGGATGTTGAATACCGTGTCGCCGGTCGAGTCGATGCCCAGCGGCGCGGCGCCAGGCGCGGCCAGCGTGAGCAGCACATCGCATTCGCCCAGGAGCATCGCATGCGCGGCGCGCGCCGCCGCGCGCATGGCGAGCAGCTTGCGGTAGTCCGCCTGGGTCATCTTCTCGGCTTCGGCCAGCCGCTCGCGCAGGAAGTCGCTCAGTTTCGACGGATTTCGGTCACGATAGGTGTTCAGCGGCCATACCGATTCGTAGTTGACCAGGGCATGCGACACGCGGCCGGCATCCTCCAGCGCGATCTCGAGCAGCGCGATGCGAGCATCGTCGGTGCGCCGCTGCACCCGCACGCCCTCGTCGGCAAGCCGCTGCACGGCAACCTCGAAGGCCGCCTTCGCATCGGCATCGGCGATCTTCCAGCCTGCGGTCTCGACCACCACGATGCGCGACGGACGCATCGGCGTCGGGGTTTCGGACGGCCCGTAAAGCCCGGGGTAGCCCGGGTCGCCGCCCGCACGGTCGGCGATCTCGCGCGCTACGATCCATGCATCCTGCAGCGTCGCCGCGATCGGGCCATGTGCCGACTGCGACAGGCCGTCATGCGAGCCGCCGCGGTTGATCGCACCGAAGGTCGGCTTGAACGCGTACGCACCGCAGTAGCTGGCCGGGCGCAGCAGCGAGCCGATCACCTGGGTGCCCAGGCCGGCGGCGATCATGCCGCAGCCGACACCGGCCGCCGAACCGCTGCTGGAACCGCCGGGCGTACGCGCCGGATCCCACGGGTTGCGGGTGCCGCGCGGCACCTTGGCGGCGAACTCGGTGGTGACCGTCTTGCCCAGGATGATCGCACCGGCCTGGCGCAGCGCGAGCACGCTCGCCGCATCGCGATGCGATTCATGGCCTTCGAATACCGGCGAGCCGCACTGGGTCGGCATGTCCGCAGTCTCGATCAGGTCCTTGATGCCGACCGGCATGCCGTCGATGCGCGACAGCGGCTTGCCCTCGCGCCAGCGTGCGGTCGAGGCGGCGGCCGCGGTACGCGCCTTCTCGATTTCGAGGTGCACGAACGCGCCCACGGTGGGCTCGAAAGCCTCGATGTTGGCGAGGCAGCGGTCGAGGAAGGCAGCGGGCGTGTCCCGCCCGGTCGCGAACGCTTCGAGGCGATCGGTGTAGGACAACGGGGTCGGGGTCGGGGTCGGGGTCGGCAACGGCATCGGAACGTCTCCGGGATTTTTAAGCGTCGGGCAGCAGCGCGGTATCGAGCGCGGGCTGCGATCGAACAACGGCAGGAGTGTATCGCCGTTGCCCGGTTCGCCTGCGAGGCCACGACCGACCTGAGCCTGGGCTTCGACCTTCACACCTTCCCGGAATGCGATGAGGTCGGCGATCTGCCGTGCCGCATCCCCGGGCTCGGGGTAGTACCAGACAGGGTCCTTGTTCACCGCGTCAGCCATCACGATATCGTGATGGCTGGCGATGCCCTTCCAGCCGCAGTTGGCATGGGTCGAACTGCTGCTGCGTCCGATGAGTTGCGGCAAGGTGATCGCCTTCATCGAGCAAGGCGGCTACGCGCGTCCCGAGCGCTGGCTTTCTGCAGGATGGGACACCGTGCAATCGTGCGGCTGGCAGTTCTCAGGCGCCCATCGCCGACGACGCCGGCTGACCCGGACGCGTCAAGTCATTCCACACCCGCACCACCCGCGGGATAATCGCCGCTCCTGAACCGGAGACCGCAATGAAAACGCAAGCAGCCGTCTGCTACGCCGCGGGTGAACCGCTGGTCATCGAAACCGTCGATCTCGACGGACCACGCGCCGGGGAGGTGATGGTCGAGCTCAAGGCCACCGGCGTCTGCCACACCGACGAGTTCACCCGGTCCGGCGGCGATCCCGAGGGCCTGTTCCCCGCCATCTTCGGCCACGAGGGCGCGGGCATCGTGGTCGAGGTCGGCCCGGGCGTCACCGGCCTGAAGAAGGGCGACCATGTGATCCCGCTCTACACGCCCGAGTGCCGGCAGTGCAAGTCGTGCCTGTCGCGCAAGACCAACCTGTGCACCGCGATCCGCACCACTCAGGGCAAGGGCGTGATGCCCGACGGCACCAGCCGCTTCTCGATCGGCGGGAAGATGGTGCACCACTACATGGGCTGCTCGACCTTCTCGAACTACACCGTGCTGCCGGAGATCGCGCTGGCGAAGATCCGCGAAGACGCACCGTTCGACAAGGTCTGCTACATCGGCTGCGGCGTCACCACCGGCATCGGTGCCGTGATCAACACCGCGCAGGTCGAGCCGGGTGCGAACGTGGTGGTGTTCGGGCTGGGCGGCATCGGCCTGAACGTGGTGCAGGGCGCACGCCTGGCCGGCGCGAACATGATCATCGGCGTCGACATCAACCCGGCGCGCGAGGCGCTCGGCCGCCAGTTCGGCATGACCCACTTCGTGAACCCGAAGGACGTCGAGGGTGACCTCGTGCCCTACCTGGTCGCGCTGACAGACGGTGGCGCCGACTACAGCTTCGAATGCATCGGCAACGTCGACCTCATGCGCCAGGCGCTCGAGTGCTGCCACCGCGGCTGGGGCGAGTCGATCATCATCGGCGTGGCCGGTGCCGGCCAGGAGATCCGCACCCGGCCGTTCCAGCTGGTCACCGGCCGCGTCTGGAAGGGCACCGCCTTCGGCGGCGCGCGCGGCCGTACCGACGTGCCGAAGATCGTCGACTGGTACATGGACGGCAAGATCCGGATCGACGACCTGATCACGCACACGATGCCGCTGTCGGACATCAACCGCGCGATCGACCTGATGCACTCGGGCGAATCGATCCGCAGCGTGGTCGTGTACGACTGAGGCCTCGAGTACCTGCGCCGGCATGCTGGCCGGCATGCTGTGGCTCATGCGTGCCGGAGTTTGCCGGGATATCGGCCGCAATCCGCATTCGCATCCATGCAGCGCCCCGACGAGACTGCCGCACAGGGACAGGACGCCTGCCGACCCGGCAACGCGCCGACTGCCCCGTGACCTTGCATCGGAGTGCACACATGGAACGCAGATCGAAGGACGTCGCCTGCAACGCTTCCCCTATCGCCGCGATCGGCCGCAGCGGCGTGCAGTGGTCTACCCGCGGGCTTGCCGCGCTGGCTGCCGCAGTGGTGACCTGCGGGCTCGCCGGCGCCGCGAACGCGCAGGGCGCGCAGTCGATGAACAGCGACGGCAGCGAGCGCCCGCAGGCGCGCACGAGCGCGGCAAGCCCCTCCGCGCCCGCCAGCAAGAGCAACTGGACCCGCCTGTTCACCGCAGAGGAGCGCGACGCGTGGCAGCAGAAGATCGCCGCCGCGGCCGACGAGCAGGAGCGGCGCAAGCTGCGCGGACAGCGGCTGGCCGAGATCCAGCGGCGCACCAAGGCGGAGCGGGCCGCGGCGGGCGGTGAGCAGTCCGCCCCGCGCGCCGCGCGCGCGGCATCGCCGGAGGCGGCCGCTGCCGCGCAACGACCCCGATGACGGTTCGCGACCAGGCCACGGCCCATGTGCAACGGGCCGTGGCACGGCCACCACCCGGACCGGGCAGGTTCACGGTCGGCAGGGAATGATCCGTCCGTCCGGCAGCGCCTACCCGCGCATCAGCTGCCGGATGTCCGAGGCCAGTTGCTCGGTACTGATCTCGTGCCGTGCCATCAGCCGCAGCCTGCCCTCGGGGTCGTAGAGGTAGGTAAAGGTCGAGTGGTCGATGGTATAGCTCTCCGGCGTCTTGCCCGCGACCTTGCTGTAGTAGGCCT
>JBILGF010000095.1:0-8549 GCA_044351195.1 Burkholderiales bacterium | reverse complement strand
GGCCGTCGATCTCCTTCGGACCGGTCCAGCCCTTGGGACTGCGCAGCACGATCATCGGCCAGCGCGGCCGCTCCGACTGCGACCGCGTACGCGCATGCGCCTGGATCGACCGGATGCGCTCCATCACGATCTCGAGCGTGGCCGCCATCGCGCCATGCATCTCGAACGGATCGCTGCCCTCGACATGGAACGGCTCGTAGCCGTAGCCGGTGAGCAGGATGTCGAGCTCGGCGGGCGGGATGCGCGCCAGGATCGTCGGGTTAGCGATCTTGTACCCATTGAGGTGCAGGATCGGCAGCACGGCACCATCGCGCACCGGATCCAGGAACTTGTTCGAATGCCAGGCGGCGGCGAGCGGTCCGGTCTCGGCTTCACCATCGCCGATCACGCAGGCGACCACCAGGCCCGGATTGTCGAACGCGGCGCCGAATGCATGCGACAGCGCATAGCCGAGTTCGCCGCCTTCATGGATCGAACCGGGGATCTCCGGCGTGGCATGGCTGCCGATGCCGCCCGGGAAGGAGAACTGCCGGAACAGCCGCGCCATGCCTTCGGCATCGCGCGAGACATCGGGATAGTGCTCGCTGTAGCTGCCCTCGAGCCACGTGCTCGCCACCAGCGCGGGACCGCCGTGGCCGGGCCCGGCGATGAAGATCATGTCGGCATCATGGCGGCGGATCACCCGGTTCAGGTGTACCCACAGGAAGTTGAGCCCGGGGGTGGTGCCCCAGTGGCCGAGCAGGCGCGGCTTCACATGGTCGAGGGTCAGCGGCTCGCGCAGCAGCGGATTGGCGAGCAGGTAGATCTGGCCGACCGACAGGTAGTTCGCGGCGCGCCACCAGGCGTCGATCAGCTCCAGCTCTTCCCGCGCGGGCAGGTCGATGGTTCGGGCGGCTGCAGCAGTGACTGCCGTGGCAGCCGTCGCGGCAGATGTCGGAGCGGACATCAGTGCCATCGTATTGCCTCTCGTCGAAAAGGAACATGCAGCAGCGAATGCGCCCGCGGTGTGGGGCGGGGGCAGGGCGGGGCGGGGCGGTGTGGGGCGCAGCCGGAGCATCGGCCCCATAATCCGGGGTGGAATCGATGGTGTGCGTTGCCATCGTCCCCGATCCAGATTGCACTTTAACGGGTAGTTCGCAAAGGTGGCGTACTGATGGCTCTGAAATCCACGGTGTTCAAGGCAGAGCTGCAGGTCAGCGACCTCGACCGTCCCCATTACGGCACCCATCCGCTCACGCTGGCCCGTCATCCGTCCGAGACGGACGAGCGGATGATGGTCCGCATGCTTGCCTATGCGCTGAACGCCGACGAGGCGCTCGCCTTCGCCGGTGATGTCAGCGCCCAGGACGAGCCCTCGCTCTGGGTCAAGGACCTGACTGGCTCGATCCGGCTGTGGATCGAGGTCGGCCTGCCCGAACCGCGGCTGCTGCGCAAGGCGGCCGGGCGCAGCGCATCGGTCATCGTCTACGCCTACGGTCGTGGCGCCGACCTCTGGTGGGCCGACGCCGCGCCCGTGTGTGCGCAGATCGACTGCCTGTCCGTCTGGAAGCTGCCGCAGCCGACCAGCCAGGCGCTGGCGAAGCTCGCGCAGCGGTCGATGCAGCTGCAATGCCTGGTGCAGGATGGCGACATCACGTTCTCGGACGCCTCGTCCTCGGTGGCCGTGGAGATCATCGCGCTGAAGGCTTGGGCGATCGGCCTCGCGCGCAGCTAGCCCGGACCGAAGGCCTGCACGGGCCGGGGGATGGGGGATGGAAGTCGGTCCATTCGGGTCAGGCCGTTGCGGCCCGCGCTTCCTGCCGTGCCCAGAGCCCGGCGTACACGCCGCCGAGCGCCAGCAGCTCGGCATGGGTTCCGGTCTCGACCACGCGCGCACGGTCGAACACGATCACCCGGTCGGCGCGTGCGGCGTCGCGCAGCTGATGGGTGACGAGCACCGAGGTTCGACCGCCGGAGATCTCGCACAGGGTCTGCATCACGGCGAGGCCGGTCGACGGATCCAGCGCGCTGGTAGGCTCGTCGAGCACCAGCAGCAAGGGCTCGCGTACCAGCGCACGGGCGATCGCGATGCGCTGGCGCTGGCCGCCGGAGCAGGTGTCGCCTGCGACGACGGTCTCGTAGCCTGCGGGCAGGGTATCGATCCATGCGCCGATGCCGGCGGCATGCGCAGCGGTGGCAACCTGCGCATCGCTCGCATCGAGCCGGCCGGCCCGGATGTTCTCCGCGATCGTTGCGTTGAACAACAGGCTGTCCTGGAACACGACGCTGACCCCTGACCAGAAGCGCTGGAGGTCGACGCCGGCCAGATCGACACCATCGACCCGCACCCGGCCAGAGCGCGGCGGCTGCAGTCCGAGCAGCAACTGCAGTGCGGTGCTCTTGCCTGATCCGCTGGCACCGACGAACGCGGTCATGCCACCGGCGGCGACCTCGAACGACGCATCGCTCAGCTGGTCGGCAGGCGCTTCCGGCTCCGGTGTCTCCTGCGCCAGCGGATAGCGGAAGCTGACGTGCTCGAAGCGGATCGAAGGCGGCTGGCACGGCGATGCACCGGGCACCCGCTCGACGCTGGCCGTCGCGGCCGGAGACGATCCGGACGCCGGGCCTTCGGCCTGCATGCCGAGCAGCTCCGAGATGCGCCGCATGCCCGCCGACGCACCGATCAGTCCGGGCATTGCGGCGGTGAGCGAATAGGTGTGCGCAGCCAGGCTGGAGAACACCAGGTAGAACGCGATCAGTCCACCGGGTGTCATGTCGCCGCGCACCACCATCCAGCAGCCGAGGGCAAGCACGACCAGATCGATCAGCTCGATCGCGATCCACGGCACGCGGTGGCTGAAGTAGCTGAACACGTTGTAGCGCAACGAGGCGGTGATGATGCGCTGGTTGTGCGCCTCGAATCGTCGGCCGGCCACCGGGCCGAGACCGAACACGCGCAGCACGATCTGGTTGGCGAGGTTCTCGTGCAGATGGGTGGCCAACCCGCCGACCGCAGTCTTCGCCGCATAGCTTTCGCGCGCGGCCAGCGGCGTGAGGAAGCGCGGCCCGATCAGCGCCAGCGGCAGCAGCACGATTCCGGCCAGTGCCAGCCGCCAGTCGCTCCACACCAGCAGCGCCAGGGCGATCACCACGCCGCAGGACGCCGTGGCCACGTAGCCGAGCGACCACAGCGCCGGCTCGACACTGCCGGCATCGCTGGTGATGCGCGTGACCAGGTCGCCGTGGGACGACGTGCGCAGCCGGTGCAGCGGGAGGCGCTGGGTGTGGTCGAACAGCTGCGAGCGGACCTCGCCTGGCACCGCTGCGCACAGGCGCGCCTGGAGATACTCGTGCAGCAGCGCCGCGGCACCGGACACGACGGCAGCCACCAGCAGCAGCACCAGGATCAGTACGACCAGACCGGCATCGGACTTGAGCAGCGCATCGTCCACCAGCTTTCCGAACGCCATGCGCTGGCCCAGCTGCAGGCCGAGTTCCACCGCCATCAGCACGCCGATCAGCACAAGCTGGCCGCGGTGCGGACGCAGCAGCGGCGCCATGCCGCGCCAGAGGCTGCCCACCCATCCGAAGCCGGCGATGTTGTCCTCGGGCACCGGCGTCCGTGCGGCCGTCACGGATGGAACAGGTACAGGCGATAGCCGACCGGCCGCAGCTCGGTGGTGTCGAGGGTCAGGCGGATGGAGAACGCCTCGCCGGCGCGCAGGCCGGCGCTCACGGACGGACGTCCCGCGAGGTACTGCTCGGGCAGCAGTACGCGGCGCGCCAGCGGCCGGTCCTGGGCATCGGTCAGCGTGACCTCGATTGCCGGAAAGGCGACCTCGACAGGGGCGCGGTTGCGCACCGAGGCCGCGAGCTGGATCAGGTTCGGCCTCGCCGCGTCCACGGCCTGCAGATCGGAGCTCTCGATCACCAGCTGATCGGCGGCCTTGGGTAACCCGACCTCGCACGACGCCAGCCGGCACAGGCTTTCCAGCAGCGGCCGGCTGGCGGGATACTGGGCTGCGATCTGGGTGCGGTAGGCGAACACCAACTGTCCGCCGAGCAGCAGCGCGAGCACGGTCGCAGCGACGATCCAGGTCGCCCGATAGTGCCGCAGCACAAGCCAGAGCACCCCCACCAGGGCCACCGCGACGGGCAACGCGTGCTCGCGCAGCAGCGTGGCCAGCGTGGCTGGTGCAAGCCAGTGCGACAGGGGGGCGGGCAGGCGGTCGCTGCCCGCCACCAGGATGGCGACTGCAGCCATCAGCAGCAGGCCACCGACGAGCGCGACCAGTGGCGTTCGCCGGGCCGGTGGCGTGGCGCGCCGCGGGGGTGGATCCGTCAGCGAATAGTCGGTGAGTTCGGGTACCACCGGCGGTAACGGCTCTGCCACAGGCACTGCCGCAGCGCCCGCCGCCGGTACCGCGGGTGTTTCTTCCTGCAGGTGATGCGCAGGCGCGACCGCCGGGCGCGGCTGGGTGCCGGATCGTGCCGGCGCATACGCGAAATCGAGGGTATCTTCAGCCGACAGGTCTGCAACATGTTCGACCGTCATCGGGTGCGGCGCCCACCCTGCGCCGATGCCGGGTGCAACGGCAGCGGGGGCCCATTCGTGGACCTGCTCGTCGGCGATCGGGTGGGCTGCGCCGGGAGCTCGATCCATGGCTGGAGACGACGCCGTCGTCCGTGCATCGGCAGCAGTGCCCGGGATGCCTGCCCCGGGTATATCCGCCGCAGCCGCAGCCGCAGCGGCAGCCGGACCCGGATCCGGGTCCGGTGGCGCAGGCGCAGTCAGCGCAGCATCGGCGACCGTGGTCAGCGACGGGAAGGCATCGAACACCGTGCTGCAGCTGCCGCAGCGGACCTGCCCCCCGAACGCCTGCAATTGTGCCGGCGTCACGCGAAACAGCGTCAGGCAGGCTGGATTCGAGCAGCGCGTGACCAGTGCCATCGCCCGTCCTCAGCGAACGCGGACGCCAGCGAGCAGCGCCCAGCCGTCGAGGGTACGCACGGTCTGCAACAGGCAGCCCGGTGCATACACGGCTGCGATCGATTCGGCCTGGCTGTCGAGAAGCCCGGCGAGGGCGAGCATCCCGCCCGGCTTGACCCGTGCCGCCAGCAACGGCGCCAGTGCCATCAGCGGGCGGGCGAGGATGTTGGCGACCACCACGTCGAACATGACGTTGCTGCCTTCGTCCGGCAGACAGAAGGTCGCCCCGTCGATGCCATTGGCCTGCGCATTGGCGGCCGCCGTGGCGACTGCCTCCGGGTCGATGTCGATGCCGATGACCCGCGCTGCGCCAAGGCGTGCGGCACCGATCGCCAGCACGCCGGAACCGCAACCGTAGTCGAGCACCGATTCGCCGCCACGCAGCGTGCCTGCAAGCCACTCCAGGCACAGCCGGGTCGTCGGATGGCTGCCCGAACCGAAGGCGCGGCCCGGGTCGATCGCCAGGTTGATCGCGGACGGATCGGGTGGCGCATGCCAGGTCGGAACAATCCACAACCGCTCGTTGATGCGGATAGGCTCGAACTCGCGCTGGGTCAGCGCGACCCAGTCGGCATCCTCGACCGTGCGCGTTTCACGCACCACCGATGAGTCGATCGCGCATCGTGCGAGTGCCGGTCCGACCAGGGCCTCGGCCTGCGCCCCATGCTCGAACAGCGCGGCGAGCCGCGCCCGCTGCCAGCGGATCGGGCGCAGCGGCTCATCCCATTCACCGGGTTCGTCGAACACCGCCTGCTCATCGGGGGTGCCCGCCAGCGCATCGCCGACATCGATCGCGAGCGCGCCCGCGTCGAGCAGTGCGTCTCCGAGGAGGTCGGCCTGGACGGGCGTGAGCTCGAAGGTGACGGCGGTCAGCGGCATGTCAGCAGGGCCTGGCGATCGAAGCGGGTTGTGGTGTCGGTGCGTCGAGCCCGAGTTTAGCCCCGTCTGGCACACCCGCTCCGATCGCGCGGTCGCGGCAGATCTGCGCTGCCTGCCGCGGTCAGCCGGATTCGCCCTTGCGGTGCTTGCCGACCTTCTCTTCCAGGTAATGGATGTTCGATCCACCCTGGATGAAGCGGGCGTCGAGCATCAGGTCACGGTGCAACGGCAGGTTGGTGCGGATGCCGTCGACCACCATCTCGGACAGGGCGCTGCGCATGCGGGCGATCGCCTGGTCGCGCGTATCGCCATGGGCCACCAGCTTGCCGATCAGCGAGTCGTAGTGCGGGGGTACCACGTAGTTGTTGTACACATGAGAGTCGACACGGATGCCCGGCCCACCCGGCGGATGGTAGAAGGTGATGCGGCCCGGCGAAGGTACAAAGCTGTAGGGATCTTCGGCGTTGATCCGGCATTCGATCGCATGGCCCCTGGGCACGATATCGCGCTGACGCAGGCCCATGCGCTCGCCCGAGGCGATGCGGATCTGCATCTGCACGATGTCCACGCCGGTGATCATCTCGGACACCGGGTGCTCGACCTGCACCCGCGTATTCATCTCGATGAAATAGAACTGGCCGTCCTGGTAGAGGAACTCGAAGGTGCCGGCACCGCGATAGCGGATGCGCTTGCACGCCTCTATGCAGCGGTCGTAGATGCGCGCCTTCACCCGCTCGCTGATCAGCGGGGCGGGTGCCTCCTCGATGATCTTCTGGTGCCGACGCTGCATCGAGCAGTCGCGGTCGCCCAGATGCACCGAGTTGCCGTGCTCGTCCGACAGCACCTGCACCTCGACATGGCGCGGGTCTTCCAGGAACTTCTCGAGGTAGACATCGGCCTGGCCAAATGCGGCCTTCGCCTCGGCGCGCGTCATCGTCACGGCATTGAGCAGCGCCGCCTCGGTGTGAACCACGCGCATGCCGCGGCCGCCGCCACCGCCGGCCGCCTTGATGATCACGGGATAGCCGACCGAGCGGGCGATCTTCACGATCTCGACGGCATCTTCGGGCAACACGCCCTCGGATCCGGGTACCAGAGGCACGCCGGCCTTCTTCATCGCGGCCTTGGCATTGACCTTGTCGCCCATCAGCCGGATGGTCTCCGGGCGTGGACCGACGAACACGAAGCCGCTCTGCTCGACGCGCTCGGCGAAGTCGGCGTTCTCGGAGAGAAACCCGTAGCCGGGATGGATCGCCTGGGCGTCGGTCACCTCGGCGGCGCTGATGATCGCCGGAATATTCAGGTAGGAATGGGTCGGCGAGGCCGGCCCGATGCATACCGATTCATCGGCCAGGCGCACGTACTTGGCGTCCGAGTCGGCCTCGGAATGCACCGCCACGGTCTTCACGCCCAGTTCCCGGCAGGCGCGCTGGATGCGCAGCGCGATCTCGCCGCGGTTGGCGATCAGGATCTTTTCGAACATCGCCGGCTCATCCGATCACGAACAAGGGCTCGCCATACTCGACCGGCTGGCCGTTCTCGACCAGGATCGCCTTGATCGTGCCGGCTGCATCCGATTCGATCTCGTTCATCAGCTTCATGGCCTCGATGATGCAGAGCGTCTCGCCTGCGGCGACCGACTGCCCGACGTCGACGAAGGCTTTGCCGCCTGGCGAGTTGGAGCGGTAGAACGTACCGACCATCGGCGACTTGACGACATGGCCGTCAGGCACCGACGGCAACGCGGCAACCGCCGGGGCGGGTGCGGCGGCAACCGGCGCTGGCGCGGCGACGATCTGCTGCGGCTGCTGCATCACCATCGGCTGGATACCGGGAAGCGTGCGGGCGATGCGCACCTTCTCTTCGCCCTCGGTGATCTCGAGCTCGGCGATGCCGGACTCCTCGACCAGGTCGATCAGCTTCTTGAGCTTGCGCAGGTCCATCCGGCTTTCCTCTTCATTGTTCGGGGATCAGCGTGGCGATCGCGTGGTCCAGCGCGGCGCGGTAGCTGCCCGCGCCGAGGCCGGTGATCACCCCGACTGCAATGTCGCTGAGGTACGAGTGGTGGCGGAAGGCCTCGCGCGCGAAGACGTTCGACAGGTGGACTTCGATGAACGGGATCGCGACTGCGGACAACGCATCGCGCAGGGCCACGCTGGTGTGCGTGCAGGCACCGGCGTTGATCAGGATGTAGTCGACCTGCTCGCGTCCGGCCTGCTGGATGCAGTCGACCAGCGCGCCTTCGTGGTTGCTCTGGAACGTAGTCACCCGGACGCCAGCCATCCGACCGCGCTCTACCAGTTGCTGGTCGATCTGCGCCAGGGTCGTATGGCCGTAGACCGTCGGCTCGCGGGTTCCCAGCAGGTTGAGGTTGGGTCCGTGCACGACCAGCACCGTTCGCTGCGGCGACGCGGACAGGCCGCGCCGTGCCGGACGGTGTGCGGTCGACACTCGGGAAGAGGCGGACGGCGCAGACTTTGTCATGGGCGCGCAGTGTGCCCTTGGTGGCGTTATCTGTCCAGTTTTCCCGCAAACTTCGGGAAAATCGCCGACTAAAGCAGCTTTTCGATGATCGGCGACAGCGTGGCTTCGGTGTAGATGCCGGTACGCCGCGCGACGATCGTGCCCGACCGATCGATGACCACCGTATAGGGAAGAAGATCGCCCCGGTTGCCGGTCTTGCGCGCGAGATCGAATACGG
>JBILGF010000219.1:0-5872 GCA_044351195.1 Burkholderiales bacterium | reverse complement strand
ATCACCGGTCGGCTCCACCGCCGCCTTGATCCACAGACTGCCCGAATTCAGGTTCGCCAGCCGCTGCGCGCGTTCCTCGCGGAATCGGCCGCGCCCCTCCTCCAGGCCGAGAATCGACGGATCCATGCCCAGCAGCCCGTAGTCGAGTGCATTGGCGAGCAGCCCGGACAACACGCAGAACACGTTACCGCGCTGCCCGCGGGCGACGCCCAGCTGCTCGATCAGGCCACTCACGAACGGCAGCAACGTGATCTGGCGCAACTGGGCAGGACCGAGCCGCATCTCGAGCATCCAGTGCGATGTACGTTCACGGCCGGACGCCGATGCTGGCGCTATGGTCTCGATGCCACCCGCGTCGGGCAGCGGCTCCAGCAGGCAGTCGACCAGCATCAGCGAGGCATCGTCCTCCAGCGCACGGCCACCGGTGAAGTCCCCCAGGCAGCTCACCACCCGATCGCGTCGCCCGAGCGCGGGACCACGCACCGCCTCGAGCAACTCACGATCGCCGAAACGATGCTTCCCATCCTGCCCCAGCGCCTCGGACAGCCCGTCGGACACGATCATCAGCTGCGATGCTTCGCGGTAGGAACAGCGCTCCACCGAACTGTCGAAATCCCTGCCATCGAGGATGCCCAAGGCCATTTGGCGCGAGCGCCAGACGCGCTCGAGGCTGCCGTCGGTGCCAAGCAGCATCACCGGCGGGCAACCGCCGTTCCAGAGCTCGATCACCCGCTCGCGCATGTCGATCGAAGCGGCGACGCAGGCGACGAACCGGTCGGCCGGCATGCAGCTGCGAAGCTTTCGGTTCATCTCGGTGATGATGCTCGAGATGTCGAATCCACGATCGGTCATGCGGTGGAACACTTCGCTCACCGGCATCACCGAAATGGCCGCGGCCAGTCCATGGCCGGTGCCATCGGCCAGCAGGACGTTGATCCGGCCGTCCGGCGCGCGGGCGATGGCCACCACGTCGCCGCTCAGCTGCTGCGCAGGCGACACCCAGGCGTGCATCATCCGTTCGGCCAGGGGATCACGTCCCTCGAGACGGGATATCAGGTGGCTGGCGATGCGCCGCTCTTCCTCAGCCTCGTCCTGGTGCTGCTCGAGAACCGCACGCTGCGCCTGCATCCGCCCGACATAAGCCCCCATGCGGGCATACAGGCGCAGCCGGGCGATGATCCAGCCGGCGCTCAGCGGCATTCTCAGGAAGTCGTCGGCCAGCGCGTGCATCTCCTCGATCCGCCCCTCACCGTCCTCGGCGCTGGCCAGCGCAACCAGCGCCCACGGACACGAGGGCTGGCCGTGCATGCGCGCCGCCGCGATGGCTCGCAGCGTCTGCCCGCCGTCAGCGATGCCACACAGCACGACACCCGCAGCGCCACGGTCTGCTGCCTCGATCGCCTGCTCGATGGTGGAGACCTCCAGCAGAGCGATCCCGGCGGTCACGAGCATCGCCTGCAGGTCGCCGCGTAACTGCGGTCGCTCCTCCAGGACGATCACCGTCATCGGTTCGGCATGCGCCGTCGGAATTCGGTCAGCGTGCTGCAGGGGCTTGCTGGAGTCCATTCGGGATCGTCTCGAAGCTACGGCAAGGCGCCGCTTACTGGATGGTGAACAGCTTCTTGAAGTTCGCGATGTCGAGGATCTGCTGCACGACACCGCGGCAATTGGTCAGGATCACTGTCTTGCGCGCGCTGCTCGCCTGATCGCGCAGCAGCAGCAACATGCCCAGGGCGGCGCTGTCGAGATACTCGACATTGCCGAGGTCGATCTCGATCGACGAGATCTCGCTCGACCGGACCGGTTCCTCGCAAGCCGCCTTGAAAGAGCGGTGGGCGTTGAAGTCGAAGCGGCCGGACAGAGAGATCCGGGCGCGTTCGTTGATGACACTGACATTCGTCTGCATGGTGGGGCTCCTGAAACAGGGTTGGTTCGGCAGAAACGATTGGCGAATGCGCAACACGTGAAACGGACAGGGTGCGCCGGTGTCACTACACGCGGTTCTGGCGACCGCCGCGCGCAGTGAGCTGTCCGATCACCGCATGCGAGATCGACTTCAGCGGCAGTACCTCGTCCACACCGCCACTGTTGATTGCCTCCTTCGGCATCCCGAACACGACGCAGCTGTCTTCATCCTGGGCGATGTTCCAGGCGCCCGCGTCGTGCATCTCGCGCATGCCGGCTGCGCCATCACGGCCCATGCCGGTCAGGATCACACCGATCGCATTGCGCCCTACGTTCGCGGCAGCAG
The DNA here is from genome assembly GCA_044351195.1 of Burkholderiales bacterium. Taxonomy (GTDB): domain Bacteria; phylum Pseudomonadota; class Gammaproteobacteria; order Burkholderiales; family CAIKXV01; genus CAIKXV01. The sequence goes on along the minus strand of JBILGF010000219.1, from coordinate 3,621 downwards.
AACGGAACAGTACGTCGACCGACGGCCGGTGCCGGTTCACCGGCGCCGCACCGGACAGCTCGGCCACATAGTTGGCGCCGCTTCGCCGCACCAGCAGATGAGAGTGCCCCGGTGCGATATAGGCATGCCCGGGCAGGATGCGTTCTCCATCCTCGGCTTCCTTGACCGTGATCCGGCACACGCCGTCGAGGCGACGCGCGAAGGAACGGGTGAAGGCCTCGGGCATGTGCTGGGTCACGAGAATACCCGGGATATCCGGTGGCAGCGGCTCCAGAAACTCGCGTATGGCCTCGGTACCCCCGGTGGAGGCACCTACGATGATCAGCTTCTCGGTGGACCATCCCGATGATGGCCGAGCTACCGCAGCACCCGGTCCCCGCCCCGCATCCGCCGTCTGCGATGCGCGTCGGCGCACCCGGGCGAGCGCGGCGGCACGGATCTTCGCGACGATCTCGTCCGCGTACTCCTGCATTCCATGGGCGATGTCGATCCGGGGCTTGGACACGAAGTCGACCGCGCCCAGTTCCAGCGCGCGCAGCGCGGTCTCGGAGCCACGCTCGGTCAGCGTCGACACCATCACCACCGGGGTCGGCTTCAATCGCATCAGCTTTTCCAGGAACTCGAGCCCGTCCATCTTCGGCATCTCGACGTCCAGCGTGATCACGTCCGGATCGAGCGCCCGGATCTGTTCGCGCGCGACCAGCGGGTCGGGGGCCTGCGCCACCACCTCCATGTCGGACTCGCCATTGATGATGTCGGTGAGGATGCGGCGGATCAGCGCCGAGTCATCGATCACCACCACGCGGATGTGCGGCGGCGCGGCGCGCTCCAGTAGCGTATTCGATGCATTCATCAGAAGAGCTCCACGTTGCCGCTGGATGGCCGTGCCACGAGGTAACGACTGTATTCGCGTTCCCTCGCAACCAGGGCGCCCGTGTTGGCGCTCCTCAGCTTGCGCACCATCGCCCGGCCGGTCTTGGGGAAAAAGTAGACCTTCCGGGGGTAGATGTCCTCCAGATCGGCCGCCTTGACCGGGATACCTTCGGTGTTCAGAAACTCGCGCACGAAGGCGGCATTGCGCGGCCCGACATTGGCAGATGCGAGTCCCTCCAGCACGTTGCCGCCGCCAAACACCTTCGCCTCGAGGCTGCCGCGGCGTCCGCCCTGCTTCAGGATGGTGTTGATCAGGATCTCCATCGCGTAGGTTCCGTAGCGCGCCGATACGTTCGCGACGCCATCGCCGCCACTGCTCTCGGGCAGCATGAAATGATTCATCCCGCCGACACCGGTGCGCGTATCGCGGATGCACGCGGCCACGCACGACCCGAGCACCGTCACGAGCACCATGTCCGTCCCTGTCACGTAGAACTCACCGGGCATCAGTTTGGCCGCGTCGGCATCGAACGTACGGTCGAAGTACAGCGTCCTGGCGACCCCGTCGGCGAGATCCGTGCTCATGCAAGCGCCGCTGGCGGATGAGCGAGTTCATACACGGTCTTCGCGCGCAGCCTGAACAGGTCGGCCGCGTGGTAGAAATTCTCGGAATGTCCTGCGAACAGAAGGCCGTCGGGCCGAAGCAACGGCGCGAACCGCTGCAGGATCCGGTACTGAGTGGGCTTGTCGAAGTAGATCATCACGTTGCGGCAGAAGATCGCATCGAACGGGCCGCTGACCGGATAATGCGCATCGAGCAGGTTCACCTGCTGGAAGCAGATGAGCGAGGACAGCTCAGGACGCACGCGCACCATCCCTTCGTTCGCTCCGGCACCGCGCAGGAAGAAACGGCGCAGCCGTTCGGGTGCGAGCCGCTCCACGCGGTCCATCGCGTAGACGCCGGATTGCGCCTTGGCCAGGACCGCTGTGTCCACGTCGCTTGCCACGATCTTGACGCGCGGCGCCATGCTGCCGCACGCCTCGACCGCAGTCATGGCCATCGAGTAGGGCTCCTCGCCGGTCGACGCGGCGGAGCACCACAGCGACACCTCGCGCGTGGCGCTGATGCGCCGGACCAGCTTCTCGAGTTCGACGAAGTGGTGCGCCTCACGGAAGAATGCAGTGAGATTGGTGGTTAGCGCGTTGGTGAAGGCCTCCCACTCGGCACCACGCGGCCGCTCGAGCAGGCGCAGATAGTCCTCGAACCGGGTCAGGTCGTTGGCGCGCAGGCGCCGGGCAAGCCGACTGTAGACCATATCCATCTTGCCGGGATTGAGCTGGATTCCCGCATGGTCGTAGATGAGCTTGCGGATGCGATCGAAGTCGTCGCGCGTGAAGACGAACTCTTTCGCGCCTGTCGGCGAGAAGGCCGCTGGCGTGGTCGCGCGTGCGTCCAAAGGCATGGTCTCGGGCTCTTTCCGTACTGCGATCAGTGCATCGATGCCGAGTCGTCGACCAGGGCCATCTCGCTGCTGGTCATCAGCCGTTCGATGTCCACCAGGATCAGCATGCGTTCGCCCGCGGTACCCAGACCGATGATGTACTCGGTGTCCAGGCCTGCGCCGAATTCCGGTGCGGGCCGGATCTGCGCGCCGTCCAGTTCGATGACATCAGACACGCCATCCACGACGATGCCCATCACGCGCTCGGCGATGTTCAGTATGATCACCACGGTGAACGGGTCATAGGTCACCTGGCCCAGGGCGAACTTGATGCGCAGATCGACGATCGGCACGATCACCCCGCGCAGGTTGATCACGCCCTTGATGAAGTCCGGCGTGTTTGCTATGGCGGTTACTGCGTCATAGCCGCGGATCTCCTGCACCTTCAGGATCTCGACGCCATACTCTTCGGCACCCAGCCTGAATGTCAGGAACTCGCTGGTGCCGGGCATCACCCCTGCGCTGCCGCCGCTTCCGGCTGCTGCCGGGGATCTGTTCGACTCATTCATGATTGGCTCTCCGGTTGGCGATCTCAGAACTCTTCCCATGACTCGTCGGCATTGACCGCCCTGGCCGGGCGCGGGGCCACGGGACGCTCAGGCGATCGAGCCGCCACCAAGGCCTGCGCCACGGCGGCTTGCGGCACCTCCGGGGAAGCCGCTGCGGGCTTCAGCCGCGCCACGTTGGTCGCCCGGTTCGGCCCGCGCCGGTCGGCGCCGTCGTACCCACCGCGCGCGCCTGCTGGCTGTGCCTCGAGCTTGAACACCGACACCGATGCGGCGAGAGACTCGGCCTGCTCCTGCAGCGACTCGGCGGCGGCAGCGGCCTGCTCGACCAGCGCCGCGTTCTGCTGCGTCACCTCGTCCATCTGGGTGACCGCGGTGTTGACCTGCTCGATGCCGGAACTCTGCTCCATCGATGCGGCAGAGATCTCGGACATGATGTCGGTCACCCGCTTGACCTGCTGCACGACCTCCTGGATCGTCGTTCCAGCCTCTCCTACCAGCCTGGAGCCGCTTTCGACCTTCTGCACCGAGTCGCCGATCAGCGCCTTGATCTCGCGCGCCGCCGCTGCCGAACGCTGGGCGAGGTTGCGCACCTCGGTCGCAACGACGGCGAAGCCGCGTCCCTGTTCGCCGGCCCTTGCGGCCTCGACTGCCGCGTTCAGGGCGAGGATGTTGGTCTGGAAGGCAATGCCGTCTATCACGCTGATGATGTCGGAAATCTTCTTCGATGCAGCGGTGAT
>JBILGF010000094.1:0-8571 GCA_044351195.1 Burkholderiales bacterium | reverse complement strand
AGGCCATGCGCTTCTACCAGCGCATCGCCTACTACCCCAACGAGGTCGACGACACCACGCGCGAGGGCACTGACGTGATGGCCAGGGCGCTCGGGGACCGATGGGTGATGATTCTCGAGAACCATGGCGCGCTGGTCTGCGGCACGACGGTGGCCGAGGCGTACATCTACCACCATTTCCTCGAGCTGGCCTGCCGCGCGCAGCTCGGTGCGCTGGCTGGCGGTGCGAAGCTGAAGATGCCTTCGCACGAGACCTGCGTCGAGCGCGCACGCAAGTTCGGCCGCATCGGCGCCTACGATTCGAACAGCCGTGACTGGGTGGCAAGCATGGCCCTGGTCGAGAAGCACTACCCCGACTATCGGGACTGACCGACGGGCAGCCCCTGGAGGCCGCCGGCGGTGAATCAACTGCGATGACACGGCACCCGGGATCACCGGGGCAGGCCGTACGAGGAGAAATCTTGGCCCATTTCAAACTGCTGAATCATCGTGGCGCAGACGGCGCGCCGCGCGCGGCGATCCTCGCCGGTGACGACCGCGTGATCGACCTGCTCGAGGCGCTGCCGGGTGTTGCATGGGCAGCTTCGACACTGTCGGTGCTCGGCGCCTGGGACATTGCCGAAGCCCGGCTGGCCGAACTCGCCGGTGCATCCGGCATTGCCGCACGCCCGCTCGCGGCGGTCGAACTGATGGCACCGCTCCTGTATCCGCCGGCAATCTACTGCACGGGCGCCAACTACCAGGCACATGCCGGCGAGATGTCCGCGGAGGGCGCAGGCGTCGACAAGGCGAACACCCAGCCCTACCTGTTCCTGAAGTCCGGTCCGCACTGCGTGGTCGGACCGAAGGACGAGATCCGCCTGCCCGCGATCTCGAAGAAGGTCGACTGGGAGGGCGAATTTGCGGTGGTCATCGGCCGCCGCGCGCGCAACGTCGCGCTGGCCGAGGCGATGAAGCATGTCGCCGGCTACACGGTAATGAACGATGTCTCGCTGCGTGACCTGTCGCGCCGCCCCGACTGGCCGCGCTGGAACATCGACTGGTTCGGCCACAAGAACTTCGAGACCGGCGCGCCGATGGGGCCGTGGATCGTGCCCGCGTCGCAGGTCCCCGACCCGTACGCCTGCCGGCTCGAGACCTGGGTCAACCAGGAGCGCATGCAGGACACGCTGGTCGCCGACCTGATCTTCAACGTGTCCGAACTCATCGAGTATCTGAGCCGGCGCATGACGTTGCTGCCCGGTGACGTGATCGCCACCGGCACGCCGTCCGGTGTCGGCCGGCCGCGGGGCATCTTCCTGAAGCCGGGCGACCGGGTGCGAGTCACCATCTCCGGCATCGGCAGCATCGACAACCCGGTGGTGCAAGGCGAGTAGGGGCCCACGCGATGACGTCCGGCAGCGACACTGACTCCCCGGCGGGCGGGGCCGGGCGCGCGCGGCAGGGCCGATACGATGTCGGCGGGGTACTGCTCGACCGGCCATTCCGCATCCGCAGGCTCGGCCATTTCGGATTCAACGTAGACGACGTGCCCGCGTGCCTGGAGTTCTACTGCGAGTGGCTCGGCATGCGCATCTCGGACCCTCAGGATCTCGCGGCGAACCATCCCCGGCGCGAGGCCCTGGAGGCGCTAGGCGATACCAACCTGTACTTCCTGCGCCACGGCACCGACCACCACTCGTTCGTGCTGTTCAACCGGCGCGTGTTCAACGCCCTGGGCCGCGCCGACACGCTGCCGGCGAAGGTCGACCTGAACCAGCTGACCTGGCAGGTCGGCAGCCTCGCCGAGGTATCGAACGCAATCGACTACTTCGCCGACCACGGCATCCCGATCAATCGCGTGGGACGCGACATGCCTGGTTCCAACTGGCATGTGTATCCGATGGATCCCGAGGGTCATCGCAACGAGCTGTACTACGGCATCGAGCAGATCGGCTGGGCTGGCACGGCCAAGCCGCGTGCGATGCATGAGCGCGGCTTCCGCCAGCGGCCGGGCCTGCCGCAGGTTGGCGAAATCACCGAGGTAGAGCGCCTGCTGGCGCAGGGCATCGACCCCTCCTCGGGGCACAGGCATCCCGAGACGCTGCCGGCCATCCACGATGTCGACGGCGTACTGCTGTCGCGTCCGTTCAAGGTCGTGCGCCATGGACCGCTACGCCTGTTCTGCGACGACATCGAGGCGATGGCGGCGTTCTACGTCGACCGGCTCGGGTTCATCGTCAGCGAGACGGTGCAATGGCAGGGCCACCGCTGCCTGTTCCTTCGCTGCAATACCGAACACCATTCGCTCGCGCTGTACCCAGCCGCCCTGCGATCGGCGTTGCCGTGGGCAGGTGCCTCCACGGTGCTCGGCTTCGGCATCCAGGTCGCTACCTACCGGCAACTGCGCGCGGCCATCGCCTGGCTGCAGGCGCGCGGTTGCCGGTTCGTCGACCTGCCTCCTGCGCTGAGCCCGGGCATCGACTGGTTCGCCACCGCGATCGACCCGGCGGGACACGGCGTGCAACTCTATTTTTCGATGTCCCAGTCCGGCCGTGACGGCTGCGCCGGCACCCGGGCCGCGCAAGCGATCCCGCCCCTGGAAGCATGGCCTGCAGCCATCGAGGCCAGCCCCGACGTCTACATGGGCGAGGTGTTCGCGGGACCGTGGGGATAGCGCGGCGGGGATCAGGCGACGGCGACTGCAGTACGTTCGTGCCGGGATTGACCGCTGCGGGATCTGCGCGCCGCTGCCAGGCTACGCGCCGCTGCCGAAGCGATACACCACCAGCGATCCGCGCAGGTTGGGCAGCGCAGATACCTGCCGGCCCTCGTGCAGCGCGATCCGCTCGAGGATGCGGATACGGTGCTGTGCACAGAACGCTTCGAAATCGGTCAGTGTGCACAGATGGATGTTCGGCGTGTCGTACCAGTGGTGGGGGAACTCGTCGTTCACCGGCATGCGGCCGCGGGCGAGCTGGATGCGGTTGCGCCAGTAGCCGAAGTTCGGGAACGACACGATGCCGTCGCGTCCGACGCGCAGCATCTCGGCGAGGATGCGCTCGCTGTTCTTCATCGCCTGCAGCGTGAGGGACAGGATCACGTAGTCGAACGAGCCGGGATCGAACCCGGAAAGGCCTGACTCGAGGTCCATCTGCAGCACGTTGATGCCGTTCTTCACGCAGGTCGGGATCTTCGCGTCGTCGATCTCGATGCCGTAGCCACGCACGCCGATCGACTCGCGCAGGTGGCGCAGCAGCGAACCGTCGCCGCAGCCGAGGTCGAGCACCTTGGCGCCGGGCCGGATGCGTCCGGCGATCACCGCGAAGTCTGCGCGCGGGCCCTTCATCGCGTGCCCCCGGAGATCTCTGCATGGATGCGGTCGACGTAGGCGCTCACCAGTGCGTGGTAGCGCGGATCGTCGAGCAGGAACGCATCGTGCCCATGCGGCGCATCGATCTCGCCGTAGGTGACGTCGAGCTGGTTTCTCAGCAGCGCCTGCACGATCTCGCGCGAGCGCTCGGGCGCGAACCGCCAGTCGGTGGTGAACGACACGACGAGGAATCCGGCGCGGGCATCGGCCAGCGCCTTCGACAGGTCGCCGCCGAACGCCAGCGCGGGATCGAAATAGTCGAGCGCCTTGGTGATGCGCAGATAGGTGTTGGCGTCGAAGTACTCGGCGAACTTTCCGCCCTGATGGCGCAGGTAGGACTCTATCTGGAACTCGGGGTCGAAGCCGTAGCCGATGCTTCCGCCCTTCAGTTGCCGGCCGAACTTGCTCGCCATCGCGTCGTCGGACAGGTAGGTGATGTGACCGACCATGCGTGCGACGCGCAGGCCGCGTACAGGCGTCGTGTCGTGTGCATAGTAGTCGCCGCCATGGAAGTCGGGATCGGTGAGGATCGCCTGGCGCGCGACCTCGTTGAACGCGATGTTCTGCGCCGACAGGTTTGGCGCACAGGCGATCACCAGTGCATGGCGCAGCCGGTCCGGGAACTGCCGGGTCCACGACAGCGACTGCATGGCACCCAGGCTGCCGCCGAGCACCGCCGCGAACCGCTCGATGCCCAGGTGGTCGGCCAGGCGCGCCTGCGCGGCGACCCAGTCTTCCACCGTGACCAGCGGGAAGCCGGCGCCGTAGGGACGACCGGTCTGCGGGTCGATGCTCATCGGACCGGTCGAGCCGAAGCAGCCACCCAGGTTGTTCACGCCGATCACGAAGAAGCGCTCGGTATCGATCGGTTTCCCGGGGCCGATGATGTTGTCCCACCAGCCGACGTCGTCCGGGTCGTCGGCGTAGAAGCCCGCCACATGGTGCGAGGCATTCAGCGCATGGCAGACCAGGATGGCGTTCGACCGTTCGGCATTCAGGCGGCCGTAGGTTTCATAGACCAGCTGGTACGGGCCGATCGAGCGCCCGCAGCGCAGCTTCAGGGGTTCGCTGAAGTTGGCGGTCTGAGGCGTGACGGCTCCGACCGAACGGGCCGGGGTGGGTATGTCCATGCGATGGTGCGAGAGCGACGCGGTGGAAGGCAGGCGCAAAACGAAAAAACCCCGGTGTGCTTGCGCAGGCCGGGGCGGAGAAATGTTCATTTCTCTTTAGCCGCATTTGTAGCGCGCCCGCAAGCTGAACTCAAATCGGCGCGTGTTACGAGGCATGACGGTACCCCGTACGCCGGGCGGCTGTCAAACGCCTGCGGTGGCTTCAGGCGTTGAGCTTCTCCACCAGCCTGCGGATGCGCTCCGGATCGCGGGTGTGCGCGATGCGCAGCGCCAGCGCGGATATGTCGGAGAGCTGCGTCTTCAGGATGCGCTGTTTCACCTCCAGCAGGAAAGCCGGATGCATCGACAGCTGGCGCAGGCCCAGGCCGATCAGCAGCCGCGTCAGGTCGACGTCGCCAGCCATCTCGCCGCACACGGCTACGGGCACCTTTGCACGGTTCGCCTGCCGGGCGACGCTCGCGATCAGGGAAATGACGGCCGGATGCAGCGGGTCGTAGAGGTGCGCAACCGCGTCGTCGGTGCGGTCGATCGCCAGCGTGTACTGGATCAGGTCGTTGGTGCCGATCGACAGGAAGTCGAGGTGCCTGAGGAACACGTCCAGTGCGATCGCCGTGGCCGGGATCTCGACCATGCCACCGATGGCTACCTGCGGCGCGAACGCGATACCGTCGTCGACCAGGCTGGCACGGGCGCGGTCGACCGCGGCCAGCGTCTGCACCAGTTCCTGCTTCGTCGAAAGCATCGGCACGAGGATATTGAGGGTGCCGAAGGCCGAGGCGCGCAGCAGTGCGCGCAGCTGGGTGTGGAACAGCGGTGGATCGGCAAGGCAGAGGCGGATCGCGCGCAGGCCCAGTGCCGGATTCGCCGAGGCGCGCTCGGTGCCGCGCAGGGTCTTGTCGGCCCCGATGTCGAGCGTGCGGATGGTGACGGGCAGGCCATCCATGGCCAGCGCGACCGCACGGTAGGCCTCGAACTGTTCATCCTCGTCGGGCATTTCGTCGCGGTTCATGAACAGGAACTCGGTGCGAAACAGGCCCACGCCCATGCCGCCGTTGCGCCGCACGTCGGCGACGTCGTCCGGCCCTTCGATGTTGCCGAGCAGCTCGATCGGACTGCCGTCCAGGGTCGATGCGGGCGTGGTGGCCAGCCGCTGCAGCTTGGCGCGCTCGATGCCCAGCGCTTCCTGGCGCAGACGGTACTCCGCCAGCACGGCAGGATCCGGATTGACGATCACCACGCCCAGCCTGCCGTCGATAATCAGCTGGTCGTTCTCGCGGATCAGGGCACGCGCGCGATGCAGCGCCACGATCGCCGGGATGTTCAGGCTGCGTGCGACGATCGCGGTATGCGAGGTCGAGCCGCCGAGATCGGTGAGGAAGCCGGCGAACGGCAGCTGCTTGAACTGGATCATGTCGGCCGGGGACAGATCGTGTGCGACCAGGATCGCACGCGCGCTGCCAGGTACGGCGCGAGGGATGTAGCCCGGCTTTCCGGCCAGCACCTTCATCACCCGCTCGACCACCTGCAGGATGTCGCCCTTGCGCTCGCGCAGGTAGGGATCGTCGATCTTGTCGAACTGGTCGAGCAGCAGGTCGAGTTGCAGCTTCAGCGCCCACTCGGCGTTGCACTGCTGGCTTTCGATCAGGTCGAGCGGCCCCTGCGACAGCGTCGAGTCGGCAAGGATCATCTGGTGCACGTCGATGAACGCGCCGAATTCCGCCGGTGCGTCCGCCGGTATGCTGGTGCGCAGGTGTGTCAGCTCTTCGCGCACACGGGTGAGTGCAAGCTGGAAGCGCTGACGCTCGTTGGAGATCTCGCCGGCGGGTACCAGGTACTGCGCGACCTCCAGCGTTGCGTACGAGACAAGGTGGGCCGGTCCGATGGCAACGCCATCCGAGGCACCGATGCCGTGCATGGTGAAGCTCATGCGCATCGAGCGGGCGGCAGCGGCATCGGCTGCTGCCGACGCGTCGGCAGTCATTGCAGCGGCGGGCAGGTCGGTCGCGGCCAGCGGCGATACGGCATCATTTATCCCGGTCATTCGCCCTCGCCGAAGCGGTCTGCGACCAGCGCGACCAGCGCAGCCGATGCCTCGGCCTCGTCCGGGCCTTCGGTCTCGATGCCGATGCGTACGCCGCGCGCAGCAGCGAGCATCATCACGCCCATGATGCTCTTCGCGTTCACTCGCCGTGCATCGCGGGTGAGCCACACCTCGCTGCTGTATCGGCCGGCGAGCTGGGTGAGCTTTGCAGACGCGCGGGCATGAAGGCCGAGCTTGTTGACGATTTCGACTTCAGTGCGCAGCATCTGGCTGTCCCGGGCCTGAGCCCTCCACCTGCGCCGGGGGCATGCGCACCACGCCATCGCAACCGCCGCTGATCGCCTTGGCGATCATCTTCTCGAGCGGCTGGTCACGGTAGGTCAGGGCACGGATCAGCATCGGCAGGTTCACGCCGGCGATGCCCTCGACCCGGCCCTCCTGCAGCAGCTTCGCCGCCAGGTTGCACGGGGTCGCGCCGTAGATGTCGGTCAGGATCAGCACGCCGTTGCCATCGTCGAGGTGGGCGACCAGGTCCTGGGCCTGGGGCAGGATCGCGACCGGGTCGTCATGGATGGTCACCCCGAGCTGGCGCACCCGCATCGGACGCTTGCCCAGGACATGGCTCGCGCAGTGGATCAGGCTCTCCGCCAGCGTGCCGTGGGCGATGATCAGGATGCCGATCACGGGTAGCCTCCGGTGGCGGCCGCGGGGCCTGGTGCCGGAGGCGACGCGGCAAAGACACGCGGCTGTGCGGCCAGCCGCTCGAGCGCGTCGATCATCAGAACGGCCGGGTCGCACGGCGTCTGCCGTGCGATCTCCTGCATGCCGGTCGGGCTGGTCACGTTGATCTCGGTCAGGTGGTTGCCGATCACGTCCAGGCCGACCAGGGTGAGCCCGAGGTCGCGCAGCACCGGCCCGACAGTCTCGGCGATCTCGCGGTCGCGATCGGACAGCGGCCGCGCGACCCCGGTGCCGCCGGCAGCCAGGTTGCCACGGGTCTCGCCCGCTTTCGGGATGCGCGCCAGCACGTGCGAAGCCGGCACGCCGTCGATCAGCAGCACGCGCTTGTCGCCGTCGCGGATCTCGGGCAGGTAGCGCTGGGCCATGATGGTCCTGCGCCCGTGGTCGGTGAGGGTCTCGATGATCACCCCGGTGTTCGGGTCGTCGGTGCGCACGCGGAAGATGCCGCTGCCGCCCATGCCGTCGAGCGGTTTCAGGATCACGTCGCCATGCTCGGCCAGGAACTCGCGCAGCACGGGATCGAGGCTGGTGACCAGCGTCGGTGGCGCGAACTGCGGGAAGCGCGCGACGGCCAGCTTCTCGTTGAAGTCGCGGACCGCCTGCGGCCGGTTGACCACGCGCGCACCCTGGCGCTCGGCCAGTTCGAGCAGGTGGGTCGCGTAGAGGTACTCGTTGTCGAACGGGGGGTCGGTGCGCATCAGCACGATGTCGAAATCCGGCAGCGGCAGGAACGCCTGTGCGGACGCCTCGAACCAGTCGCAGGGATCGCTCCCGTGCCCCTTGAGCACGATCTCGGCGGCGCGACCGAGCACCATGCGCTCGCGCAGGACCAGTTCGCGCGCCTCGAGTGCGAACAGGCGGTGGCCGCGGCGCGCCGCCTCGCGCATCATCGCGAAGGTCGAATCCTTGTAGGTCTTGAAGCTCGCCAGCGGGTCGGCGATCACCAGAATCTTCATGCCGACATGGTAATCGCGAACGGACCGGAGGTCATTTCCGGATGGTGGCGCCAGATCGCGGCGCCCGGCCTGCGTGCCGGATCACCCGGCTGAGCCAGTCAGGGTCTCGATCTCGCGCGACGCGGCAAGCAAGGCCAGGCGAGCGATGACCCCGTAGGCGTAGAAGCGGTTCGGCGCGGCATCGGCTGCGGCACGTGGGTCGGGTGTCGAGCAGGGGGTGTTGAACGCCAGCGGCACGAAGCTCATGCCGGGCGCGTTCAGGTTCTGGTCCTGCCCGCGGTCGGTGTGTACCCGATAGAAGCCGCCCACCACGAAGTGGTCCATCATGTAGACCACCGGCTCGGCTACCGCG
>JBILGF010000093.1:0-8577 GCA_044351195.1 Burkholderiales bacterium | reverse complement strand
CGTACTGGTGCTCTTCGTTGATCGCGATCGCGAACTGGCCGTCGGACACACGGTAGGTGGTCGACGCTGGCGCTCGGCTGGCCGCGTCGTTTCCCGGCCGTGCCGGCTGCCTGCCGGTATTCACGAACAGCGTCAGCGCGGAAGTCATCAAGGCGAAGTTCGAGTCGAGCATGGCCAAGTCGATGGACCGGCCACGCCCGCTCCGGGTGCGCTCGAACAGCGCGCACACCACCGCCAGCGCCGCGTTCATCCCGGTCACATAGTCGATCACCGGCGGCCCCACCTTGAGCGGATCTCCATCGGGCTGCCCGGTCAGGCTCATCAGGCCCGAGACTGCCTGGATCACGCTGTCATAGGCCGGATGCGTGGCGCGCGGACCGTTGCCGCCATAGGCTGTGATCGCGCAGTAGATCAGTTTCGGGTTGATCTCCGACAGCTGTGCATAGCCGATGCCGCGCTTCTCGGCCGAACCCGTGCGGAGGTTGTGCACCAGCACGTCGGCACCAGCGGCCAGTTCGCGCAACAGCGCCTGCCCGCGCGGCCGGTCGAGGTCGAGCGTGATGCATCGCTTGTTCGAGGACTGCGTGGACCAGGCGACCGATACGCCGGCTTCGGCGAGCGCGGGATCCCCCCCGGCCCGGCGCCGGATCGTCTCGCCCCGCCCCGGCGGCTCGACCTTGATCACCTCGGCGCCGAGCAGCCCGAGCAGGTAGCTGCAGTACGGGCCGGCCAGCACTCGGGTGAGGTCGATCACCCGCAATCCCGCGAACGGCTGGAACGGCTGTGCTGCAGCCTCGCCTGCGGCCGTGACCGCAGACGCTGCCGTGTCTGGTGCCTGGTGCCTGGCCTGTGTCATCGCTCCCCCGCTCCGTCGTTGTCGTTGCATGCAAGCGCGGGATGTTAACCGCACGCGCCAGGGTCAGTCCTCGTGGTGGGTCAGGCGCAGGATGAAGCCGCCGGACTTCTCGTCGCGGGTGAGTTCCAGCAGCCGCCGCGCCTGGGCTTCCTCGAGCAACTCGCTGAACGTTCGAAAGCCGTAGTACGACTCGTTGAAACCCGGGTTGCGCCGCTTGAGGGTCTGCTTGACCATCGATCCCCAGATACGCTCCTCCTCGCCACGCTCGGCGACCAGCGCCTCGACCGTGGCCAGGACCAGGTCGATCGCCTGCTGCGCCTTGTCGGCACCATCGCTGCCCACCGGATCGGCCGGATGGATTGCGGCGGGATTGCTGCCAGCGCCGGCGGCAGCGCGCCCGCGCCGGGAAGGGGCCGGAGCAGCCGGCACCGGCTCGGCTTGTGCCGCGGCCGCCACCTCGACGAGTTCCGCCGCGGCCGCCAGCGCAGCCTTGCTGCCTGCGCGCGGACGGCGCGCGCGCGCCTTGACGACGGGCGCATCCGGGGCAACCTGCGTGGCGTCCGCCTCGCCGGCTGCGCTCGCTGCGGACCCGACTCCGGAATCTGCATCGACCGCTGCGTCGACCACTGCGTCGACCACCGCGTCGACCACCGCCGGCACCTCTGCAGCGCCCTCGGCGATGGCAGCGACAGGCCGGCGCGATCCGGCGCGCGCACGCGTGCCCTTGGCACGGGCGCGGCCGCGCGGCGCCGGCTCGACTGCCGCGTCGCCCTCGGTGTCCGTTGCGGCAGGCGTCGCACCGGGACCGACCTCGCCTGCGTCGAGCCCGGGTTCAAGTCCCAGTTCGAGCCCCGCCGCAATCACTGGCGCGATCACCGGCTCGTCGACCGACGTCTCGATCGCCAGCGCGGGTGCGGCGCCAGACGGTGCTTCATCCTGTCGATCGCGCGGTGCAGCCCGGCCCGATCCGCGCAGCGATTCGTGCAACGGCAGCGGTGGCCCGACCATCGGCTGCACGGTGTTGCCGTAACCGTTCTCGCCTGGTCGCACCGGACCCGTCCGGCGTGGCGTGCCCGACCGGCCACGCGGCGTCCGGCCTCGTCCGGGCGGCTGTTCGCGCACCAGGTCGTCGTAGTAGATGAACTCGTCACAGATGTTTATCAGCAGGTCGGAGGTCGACTGCTTGACCCCGACGCCGATCACCGTCTTCGCGTTCTCGCGCAGCTTGGCCACCAGGGGCGAGAAATCGGAATCCCCGGTGAGCAGTACGAAGGTGTCCAGGTGCGCCTTGGTGTAGCAGAGGTCGAGCGCATCGACCACCATGCGGATGTCGGCCGAGTTCTTGCCCGACTGGCGCACATGGGGAATCTCGATCAGCTCGAACGAGGCCTCGTGCATCGCGCGCTTGAACGCCTTGTAGCGGTCCCAGTCGCAGTACGCCTTGCGCACCACGATGTTCCCCTTCAGCAGCAGTCGCTCGAGCACCTTGTCGATGTCGAACTTCGCGTAGTTGGCGTCTCGCACGCCAAGGGCCACGTTCTCGAAATCGCAGAACACGGCCATGTTGGTGATCTCAGTCGCCATCGACAGGCATCCTCGCATGGGGCCCCGCGGGCAGCGCCGCGCAGGCAACGCTACCGCCGGTATACCGGCAGGTTTTCAGAAATCCGAGCGCAGCTTGGCGGCGATGCTCGCCAGCGCCAGCGCACGGTGGCTGATCCGGTTCTTCAGTTCAACCGGCATCTGCGCCACGGTGAGGCCGGTCGAGGGGATCAGGAACCAGGGATCGTATCCGAAGCCGCCTTCGCCGGCGGCTGCATGGGCGACTTCTCCCGCCCAGAGACCCTCGCCGATCAGCGGCTGCGGATCATCGGCAGAACGCACCACCACGATGACGCAGCAGTAGTACGCGCGCCGGTCGGCAATGCCGTCGAGCGCCGCGGCCAGTTTCGCATTGTTGCGCGGGTCCGATTTCGGCTCGCCCCCGAAGCGTGCCGAACGCACGCCGGGCGCACCGCCCAGCGCGCTGACGCAGATCCCGGAATCGTCGGCCAGCGCAGGCAGCCCGGTCGATGCCGATGCGTGCCGCGCCTTGGCCAGCGCGTTCTCGATGAAGGTACAGTGCGGCTCGGGCGCTTCGGTGACGCCGAGCGAGCCCTGGGGGATCACCTCGAATTCGAGCGGCGCGAGGATGTGGTCGATCTCGCGCAGCTTGCCGGCATTGCCGGTGGCGATCACCAGGGGCCGACGCGCCCCGACGCGCAACCGGTCGTCCATGCCGCCCGGCTTGCCACCGCCGCCACTGGCCGAGGCCCTGTCAGAGGCCATGTCAGAGGCCCTCGCTGGCGAGCGGCAGCGACAGGGCGTGCTTCTGCAGCCCGACCAGCTCCGCGATACCTTTCTCCGCCAGCGCCAGCAGCGCGTCCATCTCGGCGCGCGTGAACGCCTCGCCTTCGGCCGTGCCCTGCACCTCGATGAACCGGCCGCCGCCGGTCATCACCACGTTCATGTCGGTGTCGCAGCCTGAATCTTCCGCGTAGTCGAGGTCGAGCACCGGCATGCCGCGCCACACACCGACCGACACCGCAGCCACATGGTCGCGGATTGGCAGCGCCGGAATCAGCCCCTGGCGAACCAGCCCGGACAACGCATCATGAACGGCGACGAAGGCGCCGGTGATGCTCGCCGTACGCGTGCCGCCGTCGGCCTGGATCACGTCGCAGTCGATCTGCAGCGTGCGCTCGCCCAGCGCGGCCAGATCGACCGCGGCGCGCAGCGACCGGCCGATCAGGCGCTGGATCTCCTGGGTGCGGCCGGACTGCTTTCCACGCGCCGCCTCGCGCGACATGCGGGTATGCGTGGAGCGCGGCAGCATGCCGTACTCGGCGGTCATCCAGCCCTGGCCCTTGCCGCGCAGGAACGATGGCACGCCCTCTTCGATGCTGGCGGTGCAGATCACCCGGGTGTCGCCGGCGGTGACCAGCACCGAACCCTCGGCGTGCCGGGTGAAGCCACGCTGCAACGTCACCTGGCGCAGGGCGGAAGGTTCGCGCCCACTCGGCCGCGGAGGGGTCGCACGGGCCGGGTCGGCGAAAGTCGAGGAAGGCTGGGTCATCAGGATGGGTCGCTGTGCTATCGTCGATACAAGGCGCGGATTGTCTGCGCTGGCGTCTCCGGTTACAACCCCCGCGAGCCCCACGCAGCTTTCCAGCGATATCCAGTCAGCTTCCAGGCAAGGCCCAGGCAACGACATGGCAGGCAAGATCAGCAGCATGACGGGCTACGCAGTGGCCACGCGTGAACTACCGCAGGGCGTGTTCACCCTCGAACTGCGTGCGGTGAACAACCGCTTCCTCGACCTGCAGTTCCGGATGCCCGAGGAGGTGCGCGCCTTCGAGCAACCGATGCGCGAGCGCGTCGCCGCCCGGGTGGGCCGCGGCAAGGTCGAGTGCCGGGTGTCGATCAACGCCGTCGGTGGCGGCACCACCCAGGGATCGATCGACGGCGCGGCGCTGTCGAGGCTGCTCGAACTGGCCACCGTCGTGCGCACCGCGGCGCCGGGCGCGCCAGCACTCGGAGTAGCCGAGATCCTCCGCTGGCCCGGCGTGCTGGCGAGCCAGACTCTCGCGGGCGACGCGCTGCGCGACACCGTGCTCGACCTGTGCGACGACGCATTGCTGCAGTTCAATGCGTCGCGCGAGCGCGAAGGTGACAAGCTGCGCACCTTCATCCTCGAGCGTGCCGATGGCGTCGCGGCGATCGTGGCCGAGGTGAGACCCCTCGTCCCGGCGCTGCTCGCGGCGCAGCGCGAAAAGCTGCTGGCGAGGCTCGCCGAGGCCGGCATCGTCGCCGACCCCGATCGCCTCGCCCAGGAACTGGTGATCCACGCGTCGAAGATCGATGTCGAGGAAGAGCTGTCCCGGCTCTCCGCCCATGTCGACGAGTTGCGGCGCACCCTCGCCCGCGGCGGCGCGGTCGGCAAGCGGCTCGACTTCCTGATGCAGGAGTTCAACCGGGAATCCAACACGCTGGGCTCGAAGTCGGTCGACACGCGCACCACCCAGGCCGCGATCGAACTCAAGGTGCTGATCGAGCAGATGCGCGAACAGATACAGAACGTCGAATAGATGAACGGCTGCCTGTTCGTCGTCAGTGCACCCTCGGGGGCGGGCAAGACTTCCCTGGTCAACGCCCTGCTGGCTGCCGATCCGGCAGTGCGCAAGTCGGTGTCCTACACCACGCGCGCGCCGCGGCCCGGGGAAGCCGACGGGCAGGACTACCATTTCGTGTCGATGGCCGATTTCGAACACATGATCGCCGCGGACGACCTTCTCGAACATGCGCAGGTGCATGGCAACTGCTACGGCACCGGGCGCAGCTGGGTGCTGGGCGCGCTGGGCGCCGGCGATGACATCGTGCTCGAGATCGACTGGCAGGGCGCACGGCAGGTGCGCCGGCTGTATCCGCAGGCGGTGAGCGTGTTCATCCTGCCACCGTCGATCGACGCGCTCGAGAGCCGGCTGCGCGGACGCGGCCAGGACAGCGATGCGGTGATCGACCGCCGGGTGCAGGCCGCAAGGGCCGAAATCGCCCATGTATCCGAATTCGACTATGTTATAGTGAATTCGGTATTCGCCACCGCTGCGCGTGAATTGCAGAGCATCGTCATCGCGCACCGCCTGATGCGTCCCGCGCAACTCGCACGCCACCAGGCGTTGATCGACGCGCTGAGATGACCCCGTCTGGCGTGCATCGCACGCCGGAAAGCCGGAGACTGAGACATGGCCCGCATCACCGTAGACGACGCCCTCAAGCAGGTCACCAACCGTTTCGAGCTCACGCTCGCCGCCACCTATCGCGCACGCCAGTTGACGATGGGTGCCACGCCGCTGGTCGAGGCCAACAAGGACAAGCCCACGGTGATCGCGCTGCGCGAGATCGCGATGGGCAAGATCAGCCTCGACATCATGCATCGTCCACCGAGTACCTGAACCGTGCCGCAGCGCTGATGGTCGAAGCCGAACTGCTGTTCAAGGACCTCACGTCCTATCTCAAGGCAGACGACGTATCACGACTGCAGCGCGCCTACGCGTTCAGCGAAGCCGCGCACCACGGGCAGTTCCGCAAGAGCGGCGAGCCCTACATCTCGCACCCGCTGGCCGTTGCCAAGATCCTCGCCCAGTGGCACCTCGACGCGCAGGCGCTGACGGCGGCGCTGCTGCACGACGTGATGGAAGACACCGCCGTCACGAAGGAAGAGATCGCGGAGTCTTTCGGCCGGCCAGTGGCCGATCTGGTCGACGGCGTATCGAAGATCGACGCGATCGAGTTCCAGAGCAAGGAAGACTTCCAGGCCGAGAACTTCCGCAAGATGCTGCTGGCGATGGCACGCGACGTGCGCGTGATCCTCATCAAGCTCGCCGACCGCCTGCACAACATGCGCACGATGCAGGTGATGGACCCGATGCGCAAGAAGCGCATCGCGCGCGAGACGCTCGACATCTATGCGCCGATCGCCAACCGGCTGGGCCTCAACAGCATCTACCAGGAGCTCGAGGACCTGTCCTTCCGCTACCTGCACCCGACGCGCTACCGGGTTCTGGCGAAGGCGCTCAAGACCTCGCGCGGCAACCGCCGCGAAGTGGTGGGAAAGGTGCTCGACGCCATCCTTGCCCGGCTGAACGACGGCGCGATGGCGGCGTCGGTGAGCGGGCGCGAGAAACACCTGTACTCGATCTACAACAAGATGCTCGAGAAGCAGCTGTCGTTCGCCCAGGTGCAGGACATCTACGGCTTCCGGGTGATCGTGAAGGACGTGCCGTCCTGCTACGTGGCGCTCGGCGTCCTGCACGGGCTCTACAAACCCTTCCCGGGCAAGTTCAAGGACTACATCGCAATCCCCAAGGCCAACGGCTACCAGTCGCTGCACACCACCCTGTTCGGTCCGTTCGGCATGCCGCTCGAGGTGCAGATCCGCACCCACGAGATGCACAAGATCGCCGAGGCCGGCGTCGCATCGCACTGGCTGTACAAGACATCCGACGCAGACCTGAACGAACTGCACCAGAAGACCCATCAGTGGCTGCAGAGCCTGCTCGAGCTGCAGACCACGTCCGGTACTGCGGTCGAGTTCCTGGAACACCTGAAGGTCGACCTGTTCCCGGACGAAGTCTACGTATTCACCCCCAAGGGCAAGATCATGGCCCTGCCGCGCGGTGCGACCGCGGTCGACTTCGCCTACTTCGTGCACACCAGCATCGGCAACCGCGCGATCGCGGTGAAGATCAACGATGAACTGATGCCGCTGCGCACCGAACTGAAGAACGGCGACCGGGTGGACATCATCACCGCGGTGCAGGCGCGGCCCAATCCGGCCTGGCTCAACTTCGTCGCCACCGCCCGCGCCCGCTCGCAGATCCGCCACTTCCTGAAGACCATGCAGCTCGACGAGTCGGTACAGCTCGGCGAGCGGCTGCTCAACCAGGCGCTGGCCAACCTCCGGGGCGAGCCGGCCGAGATCGACGCCGACAGCTGGAACAAGTACCTGCGCGAGTCCGGCGCGAAGACGCGCGCGGAACTGCATGCCGACATCGGGCTGGGCAAGCGGCTTGCGGCCGTGGTCGCGGCGAGCCTGCTGCAGCGATCCGGCAGCGCCCCGTCCGAGCAGCAGATGCCAGGCACCATCCTGATCCGTGGCACCGAGGGCATGGCCGCCCAGCTGGCGCGCTGCTGCAACCCGATCCCCGGAGACCCCGTGATCGGCCTGGTGAGCAAGGGACAGGGCATCGTGATCCATACCCAGGACTGCCCGGTGATCCGCAAGAGCCGGCATGAGTCGGACCGCTGGGTCGACGTGCAGTGGGACGACAAGACCCGGCGCAGCTTCCTGGTGAACATCCGCATGTCGGTAGCCAACGAGCGCGGCGTGCTCGCGCGGGTGGCTGGCGGCATCGCCGAGGCCGGGTCGAACATCGACAACGTCAGCGTCGAGCAGTCCGATTCCAGCGCCTACTCGACGATGAACTTCACCCTGCAGGTGACCAACCGGTTCCACCTGGCGCAGATCATGAAGCGACTGCGGCTGATCCCCGAGGTCGTGCGCATCGTCCGGGTGAAGGGCCAGCCCAGGGACCGCGAGCAGTGAGCCTATGGAAGGCCTGAGCACATTCCAGCTTGCCTGGGCGGCACTGATCTTCACCGCCGGTTTCGCGATCCGGAACCTCGCCGGCTTCGGCGCCATCCTGATCCCGGCGCTGGCCCTGTTCCTGCCGCTGTCGATGGTGGTGCCGGTCGTGACGCTGATTGCCGTGCTGTCGTCGATCGGAATCGCGGTTCGCCACCGCGACCAGATCGCATGGCCCGATCTCAAGCCGCTGCTGCCCTGGAGCCTGCTCGGCGTGGCCGTGGGTCTTTACCTGTTCGAGCGGCTCGACGACGACACGCTGGTCACCGCGCTGGGCGTGTTCGTCGCCGGGTTCGGCATCTGGTCGTTGCTCAAGGGAGACCGGCCATCGAGCGGCTACCGGCTCCCGCGCTGGGTGGTGGTACCGCCGCTGGCCACCTTTGCCGCGATCGTCGGTACGACCTTCGGCGGACTCGCCGGCCCGGTGTACGGGATCTACATGGAATGGCTGAAGATGGAGAAAGGTGCCTTCCGCGCGTCCATGTCGGCCGTACTGGTGGTGCTCGGCAGCCTGCGCGGCATCGGCTATCTGTCCCTG
>JBILGF010000092.1:0-8578 GCA_044351195.1 Burkholderiales bacterium | reverse complement strand
AAGAAGATCCTCGAACTGGTGACCACCCGCAACCAGGCCGATGGCATGCTGCACACGGTGAAGAAATCGCTGGCTGAACACGGTGCATCGCTCGACGCCGGCGAGAAGGAAAAGATCGAGGCGGCCGTGAAGGACGCCGAGGAAGCGATCAAGGGCAGCGTCAAGGAAAGGCTCGAGGCAGCCACCCAGGCGCTCGCGATGGCTTCGCAGAAGCTCGGCGAGAAGATGTACGCGCAGGAGCAGGGCAGCCCGGACGCGACCCCGGGTGCGGGAGCGGCCGGTGCTGGCGGCAAGGACGACGGCAACGTGGTCGACGCCGAGTTCGAGGAAGTGAAGGACACGAAGAAGTAACGCCGCAGCACACCCGGGCGAAGGCGGCTGAGCGATCAGCCGCCTTTCGCTTGTGGTGAACGCGCACCGACACGATCGTCCACCCCGCACCCTGCCCCGACGGCAGTCGAAGAGAAAGACCGATGGCCAAGCGTGACTATTACGAAGTACTCGGCGTCAACCGGGATGCCGACGAGGACACGCTGAAGAAGGCGTATCGCCGGATGGCGATGAAGCACCATCCCGACCGGAACCCGGACAACCCGAAGTCGGAAGAGGCCTTCAAGGAGGCGAAGGAAGCCTACGAGATGCTGTCCGACCCGAACAAGCGCTCAGCCTACGACCAGTACGGCCATGCGGGCGTCGATTCCTCGATGGGTGGCGGCGGTGCCGGCATGGGCGGCTTCGCCGATGCCTTCGGCGACATCTTCGGCGAGATCTTCGGCGGTGGTGGCGGCGGACGCGGGCGCAACGGCGTCTATCGCGGCGCCGACCTGCGCTACAACCTCGAGATCTCGCTCGAAGAGGCGGCGCGCGGTACCGACACGCAGATCCGCATTCCGACCCAGGCGAAGTGCGGCGTGTGCGCAGGCAGTGGCGCCAGGCCCGGCACCCAGCCGATCACATGTCCCACCTGCGATGGCCATGGCCAGGTGCGGATGCAGCAGGGGTTCTTCTCGATCCAGCAGACCTGCCCGCGCTGCCACGGCACGGGCCGGGTCGTACCCACGCCGTGCACGGAGTGCAGCGGTGCCGGATTCGTCAAGCAGCAGAAGACGCTTTCGGTGAAGATCCCGGCCGGGGTCGACGACGGCGATCGGATCCGCCTGTCGGGCGAAGGCGAAGCCGGTGCGAAGGGTGGACCACCGGGCGACCTCTATGTCGTGATGCACCTGAAACCGCATTCGATCTTCAAGCGCGACGGTAACGACCTGCACTGCGATATGCCGGTCAGCATCGCCACCGCGGCACTGGGCGGCGAGATCGAGATCCCGACCCTCGACGGCCAGGCGAAGATCCGCATTCCGGCCGAGACCCAGACCGGCAAGGTGTTCCGCCTGCGCGGCAAGGGCATCAAGCAGGTGCGCGGTACCGGTCATGGCGACCTGATGTGCCATGTCTTCGTCGAGACGCCGGTGAACCTGACCGCCCGCCAGCGCGAACTGCTGGAGGAGTTCGAGTCGATCGCCAAAGAGGATCCGTCGCGCCACAACCCTCAGGCCAAGGGCTGGTTTGATACCGTACGCGACTTCTTCGCCGGTTGAGGGCCTAGAACAGACCGTCCAGATCGAGGTCGATCCCGGCGCCGGCGTCGCCCTCGCCGTCGAACAGCGACTCTGCACCGCGCGCGAGCAGGCTGCCACCCAGCACGCCCGCGCTGATCACGGCGGCATCGCGCAGGAATCCGCGCGCGGGAAGTGGCGCGGTGGCCGCAGCAGCCGCCCGGCCCGCCAGGGTATCGGGCGGCGACCCTGGCTCGGCCGCGCCAGGCACGGTCGCAGCCGGCGCCATGCGCAGGCGTTCAACCTCGCGCCGTACCTGCCCCAGCGCGACCTCCAGCACCAGCGCGCGCTGCAGCAGCAGATAGGCCGCGTCGGATCGGGCCGCGACCAGCCGCTGGAGCGCCCGCTCGGCGTCGATGTCCTTTGCTTCGTCGGGGTGGCGCAGCAGCCGGTTCACCAGTCCGGCCAGCAGTTCGCGTTCATGCGCTTCCATGTCGATTCTCCTGGGGTGGGCCCGGCCTACGGGATATCGAGCACAACCTGCCCGATCTTCGTACCGCTTTCCACCCTCAGGTGCGCGTCCACCACCTGTGCCAGCGGCAGGCGCGCCGCAATCGTGAACATCGGCGTCGTGTCGCGGACCCAGCGGTGGATGTCGGTGATGGCCTGACGTTTCGCGGCATCGGGCATGGTGTAGACGAACACCTGCCGCAGCAGCGGGTTCTTCCAGAGCAGCGCCGAATAGGGAAGCTCCGGCACGGGCTTGCCCGTGGTGGCATAGGCGGCAATCGTGCCGCCCGGACGCAGCAGCTCGGCGGTGACCGGCAGGTTGACACCGAGGTCGACTTCGACCACGCGGTCGATGCCGCCGAGGGCTGCGCGCACCTCGCGCACGACATCGGCGCGCCGGTAGTCCACCACGGCATCCGCGCCTGCTGCCTTCGCATGCGCCGCCTTCTCGGGCGAGCTGACCGTGGCCACCACCCGTGCACCCGCCCACTTCGCCAGCTGGATCGCATGGTGGCCGACCACCCCGGCGCCACCGGTCACCAGCACGTTCAGGCCCTCGACCGGCCCATCGGCGAACAGGCAGCGGTGCGCGGTCATGCAGGGAATGCCCAGGCACGCGCCCTGCGCGAAGTCGAGCGATTCAGCCAGCGGAACGGCCAGCGCCTCGGGCAGGCAGACGAACTGCGCGCTCGCCCCGAAGGGCCGACCCCACTGGGCGTTGTAGATCCAGACACGCTCGCCGACGCGACCGGGGTCGACCCAGGCTCCGACGCGGTCGATGTGACCGGCACCGTCGCTGCCCGGGATCACGTACGGCGGGATCGGCTTGCGCGAACCGGCGCGCGCCTTCACGTCCGAGGGATTCACCGCGGCGGCGCGCAGCCGCACGCGAACCTCGTGCGGGCCCGGCTCGGGGTCGGGCCGCTGGCCGACCTGGAGTACCTCTGCGGCGGGTCCGTTCGTTTCGTACCAGGCGGCAAGCATCGAGCCTCCGTCAGTTCGGCTGGATGTTCGCGGTCTGCACGACCTGCTTCCAGCGTGCGATCTCGCCCCGGAGGAAGGCCTCGAACTCGGCGCCGGTATTGGCGACCACCTCGAAGCCGAGGTCGTCCATCGACTGGCGCACCTGCGGCAGCTTGAGCGCCGAGACCACCGCGCTTTCCATCCGGCTGCGGATGTCCTTCGGCAGGCCGCGCGGCGCGGCGAACGCCTGCCAGGAATAGACCTCGAAACCGGGGAAGCCGAGTTCCAGCATGGTCGGCACCTCCGGCAACTGCGGCGAGCGCCGGTCGCCCGTGACCGCGAGCGCGCGCAGCCGGCCGGCCTTGATGTGGCCGGTCGCGGCACCGAGGTTCTGGAAGGACGCGTCGACCTGGCCACCGACCATGTCCGCCATCGCGGCGGCACCGCCCTTGTACGGCACATGGATGCCGGTGGTCTTCGTCCGCTGCCAGAACAGCTCGGCAGAAAGATGGTCGGAAGACCCCGTGCCCGACGACACGAAGGTCAGCTTGCCGGGACTCTTCTGCAACAGGCCGACCAGGTCCTTCACGCTCGCCGCGGCGACCTTCTGGCTGGTGATCAGCACGTTCGGGTTGCGCACCGCCACGGTCAGCAGGTCGTAGTCGCGCAGCGGGTCGTACGGCAGGTCCTTGAACAACGCGACGTTGATCGCGAACACGCCGATCGACCCGACCATCAGCGTGTAGCCGTCAGGGCTGGCCTTGGCGAGTATCTGGCCGGCGATCGCGCCGTTGGCACCGGGCCGGTTGTCGACGATGACCGTCTGGCCGAGCGCCTCCTGCATGCGGATGGCGACGCTGCGTCCGATGATGTCGGAAGAACCGCCGGCGACGAACGGCACGAGCATCCGGATCGGCCGGTTCGGCCAGGCGGTTCCCTGTGCCTGCACCGATATCGCCTGGAGAGCGAGAACCGAGGAGATAGACAGCAGCAATGCGAGATGGGCTACGAATGCGGCGGCGGTACGCTTCATGGGTAGTGTTCCTCCGGTTCGGCCGCCCGACGATCGCGCGCGGTCCGTTGTTTTCTGTCCAGCCCCGCCAGCGTACCGTAAAGTACGCACGGCGCGCGTAGTACTATCGCCGCACTGCAACGCGGACGCTAATCCATGGAAGCCTACCTCCTCGACTGGGCCAGCCTGCTGCTGCGCTGGCTGCACGTGATCGCCGGCATCGTCTGGATCGGCGCCTCTTTCTACTTCGTGGCGCTCGACAACTCGCTCGATCCGCCGAACCCGCCGAAGAAGGGCGTGCTCGGCGAGAACTGGTCGATCCACGGCGGCGGCTTCTACCACAAGCAGAAATACGTGGTCGCGCCCGAGCGCCTGCCGGAGCGCCTGCACTGGTTCAAATGGGAAGCCTACTGGACCTGGATCAGCGGCTTCGCACTGTTCGTGGTGGCCTACTACCTGCATGCGGAAACCATGCTGGTCGACCGCGCGGTACTCGACATTGCGCCCTCGACCGCAGTGCTGGCCAGCGTCGGGCTGATCGTCGTCGGCTGGCTGGTCTACGACGGCCTCTGTCGCTCGCCACTGGGCGCACACGACGGCTGGCTGGCGCTGGTGGGTTGTCTGCTGATCGCGCTGGCGGCCTGGGGCTGTGCGCAACTGTTCGGCGGACGCGGCGCCTACATGCAGGTCGGCGTGATGGTCGGCACGATCATGGTGGCGAACGTGGCGATGGTGATCATCCCCGGGCAGAAGAAGATGGTCGCAGCGATGTCCGCCGGACAGGCACCAGACCCGAAGTACGGGCGCTGGGGCAAGCAGCGTTCGGTGCACAACAACTACGTGACGCTGCCGGTCGTGTTCATCATGGTGTCGGGCCACTACCCGATGACCTACGGCCATCCGCAGGCCTGGGCAGTGCTGGTCGCGGTGTTCCTGATCGGCGGCGTGGTGCGGCACTACTTCAACCGGCGCAATGCCGGGCAGACGATCGCATGGCTGCCCGCGGTGGCAGCGGCGATGGTGGCGCTGCTCGCCGTGCTGATCATGCCACGGGCACCCGAGGGCGCCGCCGGGCGCACGGCAACGATCGCGGACGTTCAGCAGGTGATGGCGCTGCGCTGCCAGTCCTGCCACGCAGCCACGCCCACGCAGCCGGGGTTCGCGCAACCGCCGGGCGGCATCATGCTCGATACGCCCGAGCGCATCGCGCAGCTCGCGCAGAAGATCCACCAGCAGACAGTACTGGCGAAGGTGATGCCGCCGGGCAACCTGACCGGCATCACCGACGACGAGCGTGCGATCATCGCCGCCTGGTATCGCGACGCCGCCACCGGACGCTGACCGGAGAGGCTGATCCTGGGGTCAGACCCCGGGGTCTGACCCCAGTACGATCCGCGCGTCCGTACCGCTGGCCGGCATTCACGTGCGGCAACACACGCAGGAGGAGACACAGATGGGCATGCTGGACGGCAAGGTCGTCGCGGTCACCGGCGCGGGCGGCGGCATCGGCCGCGACCTCGCGCTGGCGTGCGCGGCCGCAGGCGCTGCAGTGGTGGTGAACGACATCGGTGCGTCGCTGACCGGCGAAGGCCTGGATGCCGGCCCGGCGCAGCAGGTGGTCGACGAGATCACTGCCGCTGGCGGCCACGCCGTGGCGAACACCGACAACGTTGCCGACCCGAAGGGCGGCGAAGGCATCGTCGGCAGCGCGCTCAGCGCGTTCGGCCGCATCGACGGCGTGATCAACAACGCCGGCATCCTGCGCGACCGATTCTTCCACAAGATGAGCGAAGTCGAGTTCGACGCGGTGATCAAGGTCCACCTGTACGGTTCGTACCATGTCGCCCGCGCCGCCGCGAACCACTTCAAGGAACAGGGCAGCGGCGCCTATGTCTTCATGACGTCGACCTCCGGCCTGGTCGGCAACTTCGGCCAGGCCAACTACTCGGCGGCCAAGCTCGCACTCACCGCGCTGTCGAAATCTATCGCGCTCGACATGCAGAAGTTCAACGTGCGCTCGAACTGCATCGCACCGTTCGCCTGGAGCCGGATGATCGCGTCGATCCCGACCGACACGCCCGACCAGGTCGCACGCGTGGCGAAGCTGCAGCAGATGACCCCGGCGAAGATCGCGCCCCTGGCGGTGTACCTGCTGTCCGATGCTGCGAAGGACGTCAATGCGCAGGTGTTCGGGGTGCGCAACAACGAGGTGTTCCTGTTCAGCCAGCCACGCCCGGTGCGCAGCGTCCATCGGTCCGAAGGCTGGACGCCCGAGTCGATTGCCGAACATGCGATGCCCTCGCTGTCGAAGTCGTTCTACCCGCTGGAGCGCTCGCAGGACGTCTTCAGCTGGGACCCCGTCTGAGGGAGCGCCGATGCGCCAGATCGCCTTCGACTCCGCGACCTCCATCGCACGCCGCATCGCGCGCGGCGAGTTCGGTGCACGCGACGCACTCGAATACTTCCTCGAGCGCCAGCAGCGGCTGCACCCGGCGCTGAACGCGATCGTCGTCACCGACATCGCAAAGGCCCGCCGCCAGGCCGGGGCGATCGATCGTGCGATCGCACGCGGCGAACGTCCCGGGCCGCTGGCCGGCGTACCGATGACGGTCAAGGAGTCATTCGACGTCGCCGGCCTGCCCACCACCTGGGGCATCGAGGCGCATCGCGGGAACATCGCCGCGCGCGATGCGCTGGTGGTCGAGCGGCTGCGCGCCGCCGGCGCGGTGGTCTGGGGCAAGAGCAACGTGCCGGTGATGCTTGCCGACTGGCAGACCTTCAACCCCATCTACGGCACGACCCACAGCCCGTGGGGCGAAAAGCTGTCCCCGGGCGGCTCGTCCGGTGGCGCAGCCTCGGCGCTGGCGTCCGGCATCACCGCGCTCGAATACGGCTCCGACATCGGTGGCTCGATCCGCGGGCCAGCCCAGATGTGCGGCGTGTACGGGCACAAGACCAGCTTCGCGATCGTGCCCGGACGCGGGCACGGATTGCCCGGCTTCTGGTCGCCGGCCGAGATCTCGGTGGTCGGGCCGCTGGCGCGGTCGGCCAGTGACCTCGCCATCGCACTGAAGGCGACCGCCGGGCCGGCGGACAACGATGCGCGTGCATACCGCCTGTCGCTGCCGCGCCCGGCGTTCGACGGTTTCAAGGGGTTGCGCATCGGCGTGTTGCCAGCGCATGCCGCGACCCGGGTGTCGCGCAGGGTGTCGGACGAAATCGAGAAGCTCGGCCGCTTCCTCGCCCGCCAGGGCGCGAAGGTGAAGATGCCGGTCGAACTGCCGTTCGACGTGCGCGAGCATGACCGGCTCTACGTGCTGCTGCGCCGGGCGGCCACCTCGATGCGGGCGTTCGACGATACCGGCTTCCGGCGCGCGGTTGCCGAGCGCGACGCGCTGCCAGCCAGCGACCGCAGTTACGCGGCGGATCAGCTGCGCGGCAACACTCTGGCGCACCGCGAATGGATGCTGCTCGAGAACGAGCGCCAGCGACTGCGCGGGGTCTGGGACGGCTTCTTCCGCGACCATGACTTCCTGCTCTGCCCGGGTGCTGCGACCACCGCATACCCGCAGAACCCGGCCGGCCGGCGCTGGGAGCGCATGGTCGACATCGATGGCGAACCGATGGCTGACGTGCTGCAGATCTTCTGGATGGGTTTTGCCAGCCTGGGTTGCCTGCCCGCGACCATGGCGCCGATCGCGATCACCTCGGACGGGCTGCCGACCGGCGTGCAGATCATCGGCCCGCAGTATGCCGACCTGTCCACGATCAGGCTCGCCGGACTGATCGAGCGCCACTACCACGCGTTTGTACCGCCGCCCGCCCTCGACTGATGGACATTCGCCCGCTCCTTGCCTGGGTAGCCGCCGCGTCCGTCGCGGGGGCAGTGCCTGCGCCCGCCGCGCAGGCCCAACCAGCCTGGCCGGCGCGCCCGGTGCGCATGATCATTCCGTTCACCCCCGGCGGATCGACCGACCTGCTCGCACGCGCGGTCGGCGCACGCATCGCCGAGGGCATCGGGCAGACGGTGGTGTTCGACAACCGGCCCGGTGCCAATACCATCATCGCCTTCGAACTGCAGGCGAAAGCGGCCGCCGACGGCTACACGCTGCTGATGGGTGGCTTCAACGGCCTGGTGATGAACCCGATCTTCTATCCGAAGCTGCCCTACGACGTCGAACGCGACCTCGCGCCGATCGGCATGGTCGGTGCGTCGCCCCTGATGGTGGTCGTGCATCCGTCGCTGCCGATCCGCTCGATGCGAGAGCTTGCCGAATACGCCCGCGCCAACCCGGGCAAGCTCGACTTCCAGTCCTCGGGCAACGGCAACATCACCCATGTGTCGGTCGAACTGTTCATGACGATGGCCGGCGTGAAGATGCAGCATATCCCGTACAAGGGCGGCTCGGCCGGGCTGCCCGACCTGCTGTCGGGCGCGGTGCCGTTGAAATTCGACGTACCGCTGTCGGCTCTGCCGCACGTGAAGGCCGGCAAGCTGCGCGCGCTGGCTGTCACCTCGCCCAGGCGCCTGTCGATTGCA
>JBILGF010000148.1:0-7200 GCA_044351195.1 Burkholderiales bacterium | reverse complement strand
GCGCGTCGCGGCATGGACATGCTGATCGTGCGCGAGAACACCGAGGGGTTCTATTCCGACCGCAACATGTTCATGGGAATCGGCGAGTTCATGCCCACGCCCGATCTCGCGATCTCGGTGCGCAAGATCACCCGCAACGCCTCGCGCCGCATCTCCCGTGTCGCATTCGAATGGGCGCTGCGCCGGCGCAAGAAGGTGACCGCGGTGGGCAAGCAGCATGTGCTGCAGATGTCCGACGGCCTGTTCATGGAAGAGGCATACGCGGCCGCCAAGGCCAACCCGGCCGTCGAGTTCCACGAGTTCGATGTCGATGCGATGGCGGCCGAGCTGTACAGCCGACCGGCGCGCCATGACGTGGTGCTGCTCACCAACATGTTCGGCGATATCCTGTCCAATGCGGCGGTCGCGATCTCCGGTGGTCTGGGCCTGGCCGCCGCGCTCAATGCAGGGGATGACCATGCGGTCGCCAACGCCGGCCATGGATCCGCACCGGACATCGCGGGCAAGGGCATCGCGAATCCGACCGGCATGATCCTGTCCACCGCGATGCTGTTCGAGTGGCTCGGCGTGAAGCACGCGAAGCCGGCGCTGGTCGAGGCCTCGACCGCGATCACCACGGCGGTCGATGTCGCGCTGGCCGACGACGGGGCGCGCACCGGCGACCTCGGTGGCCGGGGCAATACCCGGCTGTTCGCGGAACGGGTCGTCGCGGCACTGGCTTGAGCGGCATCGCCTCCCCGCGCGGCCAATCGCCGCTGCACGCTGCGCCGCAGCTCGGCTGCATCGCCGACGATTTCACCGGTGCGACCGACCTCGCCAGCACGCTGGTTGCGCAGGGCATGCGCACCGTGGTCCTGCCCGGCGAACCGGCGCCCGGGCTGCCGGTGCCGCAGGCCGACGCACTGGTCGTTGCGCTGAAGTCCCGTTCGGTCCCGGCGCGCGAGGCGGTAGCGGCCTCGCTCGCGTCGCTGCAGTGGTTGCGGGCGGCCGGCTGCCGGCAGTTCTTCTTCAAGTACTGCTCGACCTTCGATTCGACCGACCAGGGCAACATCGGTCCGGTCACCGAGGCGCTGCTGGATGCGCTTGGAGCGCCGTTCACGCTCGCCTGTCCGGCCTTTCCAGAGAATGCACGCAGCGTGTACCGGGGCTACCTGTTCGTGGGCGACTGCCTGCTCTCCGAGTCGGGCATGCGCGACCACCCGCTGACGCCGATGACTGATCCGTCGCTGGTGCGGGTGCTGTCGCGGCAACTGCGCGGCGAGGCTGGCCTGGTCGGCTTCGAGACGGTGGAGCAGGGCGCGCGCGCGGTGCGTGATGCGATGCAGGCGTTGCAGGCGCGCGGCATCCGGGTTGGGATCGCCGACGCGCTGAGCGAGCGCCACCTGCGGGTGCTGGGCGAGGCCTGCGCCGGGCTGGCGCTGGTCACCGGCGGATCCGGCATGGCGACAGGCCTGCCCGCCAACTTCCAGGCGTGTGGCTGGGTACCGTCGGCCGACAGTGCCGCGTTACCGGCCGTGGCCGGGCATCGCGCGGTGATCGCCGGCAGCTGCTCGCCGATGACGCGCGAGCAGGTTGCAGCGATGTCGGCCTGGGCGCCGTCCTGGTTCGTCGACCCGGTGTCGCTGTGCGACCCGGACCGGTCAGTGGCCCGGGCACTCGAATGGGCGTTGCCGAAGCTGGAAGCCGGTCCGGTGCTGGTGTATTCGACTGCTGCCCATGAACGCGTGGCCGAGGCGCAGCGCGCGCTCGGTGCCGATGCCGGCCTGCGGGTGGAACAGGCGCTGGCGCGGATCGCCCGGGGTCTGGTGGACGCCGGCGTACGCCGGCTGGTGGTCGCCGGTGGCGAGACTTCCGGGGCGGTCGTGGGCGCACTGGGCATCGGGGCGTTGCGCATCGGCGCGGTGATCGCGCCAGGGGTGCCGTGGACGGCAAGCGAGGGCGGCACGCCGATGTGGCTCGCCCTCAAGTCGGGGAACTTCGGGGCCGCCGGTTTCTTCCGCACGGCACTGGACCACGCGGGCTGAGCGCCGGAGCGCCGGAGCGCGCCGCACCGTCATCGAACGAAGGAATACCTGTCATGTCGAATGAAGACCGCCTGCGCGAAGAACTGGTGATGCTGGGCCGCTCCCTCTATGACCGCGGACTTGCGCACGGCTCGGCCGGTAACCTGAGCGTGAAGCTCTCCGATGGCTGGCTGATGTCGCCCACCCGTTCCTGCCTCGGCCGACTGGATCCCGCCCGGTTGTCCCGGCTCGACGTCGAGGGCCGGCTGGTCGATGGCGACGCGCCGTCGAAGGAGACCTTCCTCCACCTGGCCATGTATGGCGAGCGTGCGGACTGCGGCGCGGTGGTGCACCTGCACTCGGTGCATTCGGTTGCGGTGTCTTGCCTCGACGGGCTGGATGCGCACGACGTCTTCCCGCCGATCACTGCGTATGCGGTGATGCAGGTCGGGCGCCTCGCCCTGGTGCCGTACTTCCCGCCGGGCGATCCTGCACTGGCGGAAGCGGTGCGCAAGCGGGCGTCCAGGCATCACTCGATCCTGCTGGCCAACCACGGCCCGGTGGTGGCGGGCAGCTCGCTGTCGGCTGCCGTCGATGCCGTCGAGGAGCTGGAGCAGACTGCACGCCTGGTGCTGCTGCTCGAAGGACGCCGCACGCGGCCGCTGGACGCGGCGCAGGTGGCGGAGCTGCAGCGGCGCTTCCCCGGTTGAGCGCCGGCTGCGGCACAATACAGCCCGACAACAGAAGCAGCACGGCGGCGCCGGGTGAACCCCGGTGGATCGCCCCACGCTGCCACCGGTCCGCCCCACGGAGGAGATCCACCTTGAGCACGAACACGGCCACCTCGATCCTGGCTCTCGGTGCCCTTGCGCTGACCGCCGGAAGCGTCGCCGCGCAGCCGGCCTGGCCGTCAAAGCCTATCCGCCTCGTGCTGCCGTTCCCGCCGGGCGGGGGTACCGACATCCTCGGCCGCACGATGGCCTTGCGCCTGGGCGAGGCGCTGGGCCAGACGGTGCTTGCCGACAACCGTCCGGGTGCTGGCGGCAACCTCGGTGCCGAGATCGTCGCGCGCGCGGCGCCCGACGGGTACACCGCGGTTCTGGTGGCTCCCGGTTTCGTGATCAGCCCGAGCATGTACCGCAAGCTCGGCTTCGACCCGTTCCGCGATTTCGAGCCGGTGTCGCTGGTCGCCTGGATCCCGAACCTGCTGGCGATCCACCCGTCGCTTCCGGTGCAGAACGTGAAGGAACTGGTCGCGCACGCAAGGGCCAATCCGGGCCGGATCAACTTCGGGTCCGGCGGGGTCGGAACATCCAACCACCTCGCCACCGAACTGCTGGCGGTGCGCACCGGCACCCGCATGGTCCATGTCCCCTACAAGGGCGCAGCCACGGCCATGCTCGACACCGTGGCCGGCAACGTCCAGCTGATCACGATAGGCACTGGCGCTGCGCTGGCGCAGGTCAAGGCGGGCAGGCTGCGCGCGCTGGCAACGCTCACGCCGGCACGGGTGTCCAGCGCACCCGATATCCCGACCATCGCCGAGGCGGGATTCCCCGGCCTCGAGGTGCTGACGTGGTACGGCGTGTTCGTGCCGGCGAAGACGCCGCGCCCGATCGTCGATCGACTGAACGGCGAACTGGCGCGCGTGATGTTCGAGCCTGACGTGCGCGACCGGCTCGCCAGCATCGGCGCCGAACCGATGAAGAGCACGACCGCCGAGACGGCAACCTTCATCCGCGAAGAATTCAAGCGCTGGGCCGAAGTCATCAAGGCCGCGAAGCTGCAAAGTGATTGAAACCAAAAGGGGTATGGAATGAAGAATGAACAATGCCACCAGCCGGCGGCCGCAGCGGCGGCGCCGTGCGCGAGCCGACGCAGGGCGAGCCGATCGGCATTGGTGCTCGCGGTAGCCTGCGCCGCAGCGCTGCCGGTCGCGAAGGTGATGGCCGCCGAATCGGCGGATTTCCCGGTGCGCGCGATGCGCTTCATCGTGCCATTCGCACCCGGCGGCCCGACCGATGTCGCCGCACGCCTGATCGGGCAGAAGATGGCCGAGTCCTGGGGGCATCCGGTGGTCATCGACAACCGTGCCGGGGCGGGCGGCAACATCGGCATGGTACTGGCCGCGAAGGCGCCGCCCGACGGCCATACGGTACTGTTCACCAGCAGTTCGGTGGTAGTCAATCCGACGCTCTACAGCAAGCCCGGATACGACGTGTTCAAGGACCTGATCCCGGTCACCCGTGCGAACACCACGCCGAACATCCTGGTGGTGCATCCGTCGGTGCCGGCGAAGACCCTCGCCGAACTGATCGCCCTGGTGCGCGCGAACCCGGGCAAGTTCAGCTACGCCTCTCCGGGCACCGGCACCACCGGCCACCTGACCTGCGAGATGCTGCGCGTGGCGGCGAAGATCGACATCCAGCACGTGCCGTTCAACGGGGCGGCGCCGGCCATCAACTCGCTGGTGGGCAACCAGACGCCGATCGGCTGCCTCGGTCTGCCACCCGCGCAGCCGCAGATGAAGTCGGGCGCCTTGCGGCCGATTGCGGTCAGCAGCGCGCAGCGGTGGAAGCAGAACCCGGACGTCCCGACCCTGGTCGAGAGCGGTTTCCCCGGCATGGTCAACGATCTGATGACCGGCGTCTTCGTGCCTGCGGGCACGCCCGCCCGCATCGTCGACCGGCTGCATCGCGAGATCGCCCGGGTGGTGATGCTGCCCGAGGTACAGGAACGGCTGGGGCCGCTCGGGTTCGAACCCGTGGCCAATACCCCGGCACAGTTTGCGCGCCAGGTGCGCGAGGAAGTCGAGATGTACGCGAAGGTCGTGCGCGAGGCGAACATCAAGGCAGATTGACCGCGGACGTTCGTCCCGGTCCGGCATGAAGGAGATCGACATGAAGAACACGCGACCCGCCCGTCGGGCCCTCATCGCAACCGGCGCGCTGCTGGGTGCGGCCACGCTGGTCAATCCGGGCGCAGCCTTCGCGCAGGCGAAGGGCGGCGACACCTTCCCGTCGCGCCCGGTGCGCATGATCGTGCCGTTCGCACCGGGTGGCCCGACCGACATCGTCGCCCGTCTGCTTGCGCAGCGCCTGGGCGAGATCTGGGGCCAGACGGTGCTGATCGACAACCGCCCGGGTGCGGGCGGCAACGTCGGCGTCGAGATCGCCGCCCGGGCCGCGCCCGATGGCTACACCGTGCTGGTCACCAGCTCGAGCTACCTGGTCAACCCGGCGTTGTATGCCCAGCTGCGCTGGGATCCGTTCAAGAGCTTCGTGCCGGTCACCAACGCCGCGACCTCGCCCAACCTGGTCGTCGTGCATCCGTCGGTGCCGGCGAAGTCGATGAAGGAACTGATCGCGCTGATCAAGTCGCAGCCGGGCAAGTTCAGCTATGCCTCGCCCGGCCTGGGCACCACGCCCCAGCTGTCCTGCGAGATGTTCAAGGGCCTGACCGGGGTCGACGTGCAGCACGTGCCCTACGGCGGTGCCGGCCCGGCGACCACCTCGGTCGTGGGTAACCAGAACCCCATGGGCTGCATGGCCCAGCCGCCGGCGGTGCCGCATGTGCAGGCGGGCAAGCTGCGCGCGCTGGCGATCACCAGCGCGAAGCGGGCCTCCAGCCTGCCCGACGTGCCGACCATGGTCGAGCAGGGCTTCGCCAACTTCGTCACCGACAACATGAACGGCGTATTCCTGCCCGCCGGTGCACCGGCTGCGCTGGTCAACCGGCTGCATGCCGACATCCTGAAGGCACTCGCCACGCCGGAACTTCGCGAGCGGCTGCAGTCCCAGGGCCTGGAGCCGGTCGGCGACACGCCCCAGGCATTCGCCGCCTACGTGAAGCAGCAGATCGGCCAGTGGACGAAGGTGGTCAAGGAAGCCGGGATCAAGGTGGAGTGATGAAACCGATCGGCCTGGGCATCATCGGCGCAGGCCGCATCGGTACGCTGCGTGCGCGCCTGGCAGCGAAGCATGCCGGCGTGCGCTTCATCGCGATCGCCGACAGCGATCCGGCGAACGCGGCGCGAACCGCCGGGCTGTGCGGCGCGGCGCTGCACGGTACCGACAACGACGCGATCATCGACCATCCGGACGTGGACGCGGTCATCGTGTCCACCCCCGAAGGCGAGCATGTCGCGCCGATGCTGCGCGCGATCGCCGCCGGCAAGCCGGTGCTGGTCGAAAAGCCGGTGGCACTCACGCTGTCCGATGCCGATCGGGTGATCGCCGCGGCGGAGCTTGCCGGCACCGACCTGCGCGTGGGCTACAGCCGCCGCTACAAGGATCGCTACCTGATCGCGAAGGAACAGGTGGTGCAGGGACGCATCGGGAAGATCCTCGGTGCGTCGGCCCGGGTGTTCAACTCACGGGCCCAGGCGCTTGCCATGATGGGCCGCAATCCGCATGCGACGCCGGTGGTCGATGCGCTGACCTACTATGTCGACCTGCTCGGCTGGTTCCTCGACGGCGAGCCGCTGCGCGAGGTGTACGCACGCGGGCAGAAGGGCGTGCTGGCCGCCGCTGGCCACGCGGCCGACGACGTCGATTTCGCGCTGCTCACCTATGCGCGCGGCACGGTGGTCAACCTCACGGTGAGCTACGCGCTGCCTTCGCTGTATCCGGCGCTAGGCCATGCCGCGCGGGTCGAACTGATCGGCGACCAGGGCGTGATGATCCTGGACGACGACCATACCGACCAGCTGATGTACTCCGAGACGGGCATGCCGCATGTGTACCTGCCCGACCACACCGTCAACATGGTGTTTCTGCAGAGCGGCACACCGGGCGACTGGGCCCTGGGGGAGTTCTGGGGTCCGATCGCCAACGAGACCCGCGCCTGGCTCGACTTCCTGGTGCTGGGCTCGCCCTGCGTGCTGCCCGATGCACGCACGGCACGGGCGACGCTCGAGGCGACCCTGGCGATCGAAGCCTCGGTCGCCTCGGGGGGCGCGATCCACCTGCCGCTGGCGGGTTGACCGAGGGCGGCGACCGATGGACGCATCGGACGATGGAAGTTCCGGCGCGCGCTAGCGGTCGCAGGTCCGGCGCGCCACGGCGCGATGCGGCCCCATCCTCCCTCCGATACCCGGCGCGTGGCGGTACCGAGGTGCGTAACGCAGCGAGGGTGGGGTTCTCCCCGGCAGGCGACTGTGAAGCCGGAGCCTGACGGGGAGGACCCCACCCTCGCC
>JBILGF010000191.1:0-6483 GCA_044351195.1 Burkholderiales bacterium | reverse complement strand
ATGGTTTCGCGCCCGCTCTCGGACAGGCGGCTTGCCTGCTGGGCGATGTCCTGCGTCTGCGCCGCATGGTCGGCGACCTGGCTGATGCTCACCGACACCTCTTCCACCGAGGCGGCGGTCGAGGAAGCCGCTTCGCTCTGGGCCTGGGCCTGCCCGGCGATGTCGCGCGTGGCACCGGCGACGCTGGTGGATGCAGCCGACAGGCGTGCTGCATCGCCCTTCAGCCGTCCCACCGTCTGCTGCCATTGCGCCATCAGTGCGTTGAAGGCCTGCGTCGCCTGGCCCAGTTCGTCCTCGCCTGCGCCCTGCGCGCGCACGGTGAGGTCGTTGTCGCGCTGCGCGGCCTGCAGGGCCGCGCGCAGGCCGTTGACCGGATGCAGGATCGAGCGGCTGATCATCATGCAGAAGACGAGCATCAGCAGCGCGCTGCCGATGGTCAGTGCGATGGTGATCCATCGGGTCGCATTGAAGCGCGCGGTCGCCGCCTCGTACTCCTTGCGTGCTTCGTCGATCTGCAGCGCGGACAGTGCGGTCAGCGCATCGCGCAGGCCGTTCCACGGGGCCTCGACGTCGC
Source organism: Burkholderiales bacterium (assembly GCA_044351195.1). GTDB lineage: Bacteria > Pseudomonadota > Gammaproteobacteria > Burkholderiales > CAIKXV01 > CAIKXV01. The sequence continues at coordinate 5,909 of JBILGF010000191.1, read as the reverse complement.
CGGTGATGATCATCCTGGCGGTGGGCATGTTGCCATCGCGCAGCGCTTCGGCGGCCGGCTTCAGCCCGTCGTCCATGAAACGCTTCAGGCGCGGCAGCGTGCGCTTCTGGAGATCGAGCTCTTCGGCGGTACTGCGGGTGGCGAGGTAGGCCGCGAGTTCGGTGTCGGCCTCGGCCAGGCGCGCCTGGATGCGTCCGGCGCGTGCCACGCCGGCTTCCTTCGTGTTCTCGACCAGCGCAAAGGCGGCGTCCGCCCTGGCTCGGGCCAGGCGTTCGATCACCGCGGCGATGTGCTGCTGTGCGACCATGCGCTCTTCGTAGACCACGCGCAGCGAGTCCTTGGTAAGGCTCACCCCCTGAGATGCCAGTACAGCCAGCAAAACGATCACCAGCATCGGCAAGAGCGCGAGCGTACCCAGACGCTGGGCGACGGTCAGACGGGTCAACATGGGAGGAACTCCGGTGGAAGATGCCGCGTGCCGGCAGACAGATGGAAGGACGTTCCGTTAACGGCATGCCGCGCGCGCTCTTTAGAGCGCCGGCGGATGCCCGGGGTTCGGCGGCACCGGGCAGCGAGCCACGCGACACCACATCCGCCGGACGCGGCGTGGTGGTCGTCCTGCTGGGCGCGGGGCTTGCGCGTCGCTTCGGAGCCGACAAACTGGCGGCGAGGATGCCGGACGGGCGAGATGTCGGTGCCGCCAGCCTGGCCGCTGCGTGCGCCGGCTGGCCGGACGTGCTGTGCGTGGCACGGCCGGGTACCCGGATGGCCGTGATCGCCGCGCAGGCCGGGGTCCCGGTGGTGGAATGCCCGGAGGCCGTCGATGGCATGGGCCTGAGCCTGGCGGCAGGGATACAGGCCAGCGCCGATGCCGCCGGCTGGGTGATCGCGCTCGCAGACATGCCGTTCGTCGCGCCCGACACCGTCCGGCGTGTCGCCACAGCCGTTGCCGCGGGCGGCAGCATCGTGGCCCCGGTCTACCGGGGTGAACGCGGTCACCCCGTCGGGTTCGGGTCCGACCTGGGTCCGGCGCTGGCCGCGCTGCGTGGCGACGAGGGCGCGCGTACCGTCGTCACCGCGAATCGCGACCGGTTGCTGCTGCTGCCGGTCGATGACGCGGGCATCCTGCGCGACATCGATCGTCCGTCCGATCTGGACGCCCCGGCCTGAAAGGCATTCCCGTCAGCGCCGCTGCGCGCTGCGGCCCCGGTGTCAAGGCCGCAGGAGGCGTGGCTCGGCCTAGCTGCTCGTCGCCGGCACCACGAGCCGGTGCTGGTCGCGGCGCAATACGCCGCCTCGATGCAGGTCGTTGATCGCGGTGGTGACCGTCTGCCGCCGTGCACCGATCATGTTGGCGAGTTCCTGGTGAGTCAGGCGCAGGTCGAGCGCCCATTCGCCATCGCGGCGCGCACCCTTTCCGGCTGCAAGCCGCTGCAGCAGGCGGAGGATCCGGTTCGGAACGTCTTCGGAGACCACGTCGGTCAACGAATCGGCCAGCGCTTCCATGCGCCAGCGCAGCGTCTCGACCACGGCGAGGGTGATCGCGGGACGCGACGCCATCAGGGACCGGAAGTCACGTTCGTCGATGACGAGCGCCTCGCCCGCTTCGACCACCTGCGCAGAAGCCAGCCGGGTCGTTGACCCGGAGAGTCCGCTGAAGCCGATCAGTTCGCCCGGCCCGCACAGGGTGATGATGACGTCGTTGCCGGCCCGCGTCTGGCGCATGAGTTTCACCATGCCCGAGCGGAGGATGAACACGGCAGAACGCGGTTCGCCGAGGGTGAACAGCACCTGGCGTCGGCCAATCGCGCGCCTGCTGCAGCGCTCGATCAATGCGGTCCGGTCTTCGGCCGGCAACAGATCGATGAAACTGCTGGACGCCCGCGGCGTCTGTGCGCTGCTTGCAGCGCTGTCGCTCTTGTCGGAAGGGGCGCGGTGATCCAGGGTGTCGGACATCATGGGGGCCATTCTCGAAGGCTCGGGGTTGAAGGAACTCGCTGCAGGTTCGCGGGCACGGACGTATCCGACCGCGGGTGCCGGGCGGCTGCAACCGCGCGGCAGTCGACCGGCACACCTGAGCGTATGACAGGCGAAAGTCAGGATGGTTCCCGGCCGATCGCCGAATCCGCAGCGAAATCCCGGCGTACGGTGCGTTGATGCCCGGGCGCGGTGACTTTTCGGGGATGGCTTCCAGCTAGCGCACGAGCAGCCAGACGCTGGTGGCCGATGCACCCACGATCGCGGCGGCGATGATCGGGCTGGCGAAGCGCAGCGAAGGCGGCGGCGTTCCGGGGGGCAGCGGCTTGTATCCGGTGATCATCGCCTTAACCAGGTTACGGCGCAGCACGAGGGCGTAGAACAATACGGCCGCCACATGCAGGCCGGCCAGCACCAGCAGCACCTCGAAATTCCACTTGTGGATCGTGGTCAGCCACTCGCTGGTCTGCCCGGTGACCCACGACACCAGCGGGCCTTCCGCGAAGATGTCGTCGCTCGCGAACAGCCCGCTGCCGGCCTGAACCAGCAGGCAAAGCAGCATCACGGTGATCATCCAGCCGCCCAGTGGCGTGTGGCCGGGATAGTGGCGTGGCTGGCGACGGGCGAGCAAGGCCGCGTAGCGCATCGTTTCGCCGGGGCCGTACAGGAAATGGCCGAACCGGGCGGTGGTCGAGCCGATCAGGCCCCATGCGATGCGAAACAGCACCAGCGCGAGTACCGCATAGCCTGACCACATGTGCCAGGTCATTGCGTCCAGCCCGCCATCCTTGCCCGTGTACCACGAGACGCCGAGCAGCAGCAGCAGCAGCCAGTGGAACATCCGCACCGGCATGTCCCACACCCGCGTCTCGGTGGTGCGGCCGTCGGTGGATCCGCTGGAGGCTGGGTGGTGCCCGGAGCCCGGCGTCGGTGACTTCATGAGGATTCTCCCGGACAATGTGCAGGAGTCTGCCGCGAGCGGTACCGGCCTTGCAAGGCGGGTAACGGGCGGCGTGCGTATCAGACACAACAAGACCGCAGGGCCGGTGTCCGGCCAATGCCGGCATCCAACCGAGGAGCCTCCGATGCAGAAGACGATTCCTGCCGTGACCCTTGCCGCTGCAGCGGCCTTCACAGTCGTTTTGCCCCTGAGCGCCGGTCCGGTGCTGGCCCAGGCCTGGCCAGCCAAGCCGATTCGCATGATCGTGCCGTTCCCGCCTGGCGGCTCCACCGACATCTTCGGCCGCCTGATGGCCGATGCCCTGTCGCGCCAGCTCGCGGTGCAGGTCGTGGTCGACAATCGTGGCGGTGCCGGCGGAAACATCGGCGCCGGGCTGGCCGCACGGGCACCGGCCGACGGGTACACCATTTCGATGTTCACCGTCGCCCAGAGCATCGCCCCCTCGGTGATGAAGCTCGATTTCGACCCGGCAAAGGATTTCACCCCGATCACGCTGATCGCGCGCCTGCCCAGCATCCTGCTGGTGCACCCGGCGCTGCCGGTGCGCAACGTGAAGGAACTGCTGGCGCTGATGAAGAAGCGTCCGGGCGAGCTGAACTATGCGTCGACCGGGCCCGGCACCTCGCCGCACATGCTGATGGAGATGTTCCTGCTGATGTCGGGCACCAAGGCCACCCATATCGCGTACAAGGGGGCCAGCCCGGCCATGATCGACCAGCTCGGTGGCATGGTCGAGATGGGCTTCACCACCGGTATCGGCCCGTCGCTCGAGGCGGCGCGCAGTGGCAAGCTGCGTGCGCTGGCGATCTCCTCCGCTGAGCGCTATGCAGCGCTGCCCGACGTGCCCTCGGTCAGCGAAGCCGGGGTCAAGGGTTTTGACGGCAGTTCCTGGCAGGGCCTGGTCGCACCGGCCAATCTGCCCAAGGACATCCTGGCCCGGCTCAATGGCGAGGCGGTGAAGTACATCCAGTCGCCCGAGGGGCGCGAGCGTATCGCGCAGCAGGGCGGCAACCCGGGCGGAAACTCGCCGGAGGCGTTCCGCCAGTTCATCCAGGACGAGATCGCGCGCTGGGCCAAGGTGGCCAAGGCGGCGAACGTACGCACCAATTGACCGGGTCGTCGCGAGCGGCCGGCGCGCGCCGCAGGATCGGGGGGGCCGACCGCAGGTGAAGTTCGGATCGGTCGCCTTCCGCGCGCTTCGCTCTCGCAACTTCGCGCTGTTCTTCGCCGGCCAGGGCCTGTCCATGGTCGGCTACTGGGTGCAGCAGGTCGCGGCCGGCTGGCTGATGTACGAGCTCACCGGGTCGGCGTTCTCGCTCGGGCTGCTGGCGTTCTTCTCCAGCCTGCCGGTGGTGCTGCTCTCGCCCTTGGCCGGCTGGTGGTCCGACCATGCCAACCGGCGCCGGCTGATGCTCGCCTCGCAGGTGCTCGAGGGCGTGCAGGCGGTGGTGCTCGTGGTGCTCACGGTGACCGGCCTGATCCAGCCCTGGCACCTGATCGTGCTCGGCGCGATCCTCGGTGCGCTGGTCGCGCTCGAACTGGCGGTGCGCCAGACCTTCCTGCTCGACCTGATCGACGAGCGCGAGGACCTGCCCAGCGCGATCTCGCTCATCTCGACGATCGGACAGGCCGGCCGGCTGGTCGGGCCGGCGATCGCCGGCGTGCTGCTGGTGGCGGCCGGGCCAGCCTGGTGTTTCGCCGTCAATGCGCTTACTTATGTAGCGGTGTCCGGCAGCCTCATTGCCATCCGCACGCCGCCGCAGGCACCGGCGAAGTCGCGGGCCGCGTTCATCGCCGGGCTGCGCGAAGGGTTCGTGTACGCCTGGGACTCCTATCCGATCCGTAACCTGCTGATCGCGCTGGCCCTGGTCAGCGTGCTGGTCACGCCCTACCAGAACCTGATGCCCGCATTCGTCGCGCAGGTCCATGCCGGGGATCCGCAGATGCTCGGCCTGCTGCTCGCGCTCGCCGGGGGCGGGGCGCTGGCCGGCAGCCTGTACCTGGCGACCCGGCCGAACGCCGCCGGGCTGCTGTCGGTGCTGATTGTCGCGATGGTCGCGTCGGGACTCGGCCTGCTCGGCTTCGCGCTGAGCGACCGCGGGTGGCTCTCGGCACTGCTGGTGGTGATCGTCGGCGGGGGCGTGCTGGCGACCATGCTGCCGGTGCAGTTGATCATGCAGACCCTGGTCGACGATGACAAGCGCGGCCGGGTGATGAGCTTGTCGACCATGCTGTTCATGGGTATCGGCCCGCTCGGCAGCGTGCTGGCCGGCGGCGTCGCCGAGGTGATCGGCGCGCGCCTCGCGCTGGCGCTGAACGGAGGCCTGTGCACGCTGGCGGCGGTCTGGCTGTTCCTGCGCCGCGACCGGATGCGCGCCGCGATGCGTCCGGTGGTCGAGCGACTGGGTATCCGTTCCCCGTGAATGCCACCCCCGGCTTTTGGTAGAGTCTGGACATGCCTGTTCCGGAACCTGCACAACGCGACCGCTGGCGCCGCCTGCGCGTGCGCTCGATTTCGCTGCGCGACCTGCTGGCCGTCGGGCTGCCTGCCCTGCTGCTGCTGGCCGGGGCGTTCTGGTTTGCGTCCCGGTTCATCCAGCCAGCACCGCCCGGCGCGCTGGTGATGGCCACCGGCAGCATCGAGGGTGCCTATCACCACCATGCGCAACGCTATCGAGACATCCTTGCGCGCAAGGGCTTCGATCTGCAGTTGCGTCCGACCGACGGATCAGTAGAGAACCTCGCGCTGCTCGATGCCGACGGCGTGGACGTGGCACTCGTGCAGGGCGGACTGGGCGATCCCGTCCGGTCGCCCCGACTGCTCGGGCTGGGCGGTCTCTACCATGAGCCGCTCTGGGTTTTCCACCGGTTGCCGCAGGACACCGGCCGGCTGTCCAACCTGCGCGGCAAACGGGTGGCGATCGGACCCGAAGGCAGCGGTACCCGCCCGCTGGCCCTGCAACTGCTGCGC
>JBILGF010000090.1:0-8747 GCA_044351195.1 Burkholderiales bacterium | reverse complement strand
CTGCGCGCCACTGCGGCCTGCGCTGCGGCCAGCAGCGCCTCGAAGGGCGCGGCGTCGATCTGGAACAGTATCTGGCCAGCCTTGACGTCGCTGCCCTCTCGGAACAGGCGCTGCTGCAGGATGCCGGCAGCGCGCGCCCGTACCTGCGCGATGCGCGAGGCTTCCGTGCGGCCGGGCAGTTCGGTGACCAACCCGACGGTGCCGGTGTCGACGGTGACCACGCCGACTTCCGGCGGTGGGGGCAGGCCCTTGCCGCTGCCGGGCGCACCGGCGGTCGGTGCGGTCCCGGTGTCGCCGCAGCCAGCCAATGCCAGCGTCAACAGGGCCAGCATCGCCAGCCGTCCCATCGGGGCGGGTCGACGCGGGAAGGCGCGCATGCGTGGGCATGCACGGGACGACTGTTCCGAAACGGACATCGATGACACCTTCTTCCGTGAAGCCGGGGCAGGTATCGGGAGCTGGGGACTCAGTGCCGGAACGCGGCATCCAGCCGCTCGGCCTGCCGCAGGCAGGCCGCCCAGTTCTTCGCACGGTTGGCGAGCCGTTCGCCACCCTGCGCCTGCGACAACGCGTACTGGCAGACCGATTCGTCGATCAGGGTGACCGGGGCGCCACCGGCAAGCGCGGCCAGCTGTCCCTTGCAGGCCATCTCGAGGAAATGGTGTTCGAAGAAAGCGTCCTGCACGGTGGCACCGCAGACTAGTGCGCCGTGGTTGCGCAACAGCATGATCGACTTGTCGCCGAGGTCGCGGATCAGCGGCGCCCGCTGCTCCATGTTGAACTCGAAGCCACCGAACGCGTGGTAGGCGATGCGCTGGTAGAAGGTGACAGCCTGCTGGTTGATCATCAGCAGCCCGTGCTGCTGGGAGGATACGCCCATCGCCGCCTCGGTATGGGTGTGGAACACCGCATTCAGGTCGGGGCGCGCGGCGAGCAGGCCGGCGTGGATGACCAGTCCGCCGCCGCGCAGGCGCGGGCTGTCCTGCTGCGGGTTGCCGTCGAAGTCGAACTTGAGCAGGCTGGAGGCAGTGACTTCCTCGAACATCATCGTCGGCGGCTTGATCAGCAGGTGCTGTGGCTCACCCGGCACGCGCATCGAAAGATGGTTGTAGGTGAGGTCGTTAGAGCCGTAGTGCGCAAGCAGCCGGTAGCAGCAGGCAAGGTCGACGCGCGCAGTCCACTCTTCGGCGCAGACCCGGGTGCGCAGGTCGGTGCCGGGGCCGGTGGTCGAGGGATGGTTCATTCGGACGTGTCCTGTCGGTGTATCGGCGGTGTGGCCCGTCACGGGGTGGCTGCAGCGGGTAGCGCATCCGGCAGCGCATCCGGCAGCGCATCGGGCAGAAATCCGCCGGACTGGTGCCGCCATAATAAGGCGTAGTGGCCGCCCAGTCGCAGCAGCGCCTCGTGCGTGCCCTGTTCGACCACCCGGCCGGCATCGAGCACTACCAGCCGATCCATGCGTGCAATGGTAGACAGGCGATGCGCGATCGCGATCACCGTCTTGCCCTCCATCAGGCCCAGCAGCTGTTCCTGGATCGCGCGTTCGGCCTCGCTGTCGAGGGCCGATGTGGCTTCGTCGAGCACGAGGATAGGCGCATCCTTAAGGATCACCCGCGCGATCGCGATGCGCTGGCGCTGGCCGCCCGACAGCTTGACCCCGCGCTCGCCGACATGGGCCTCGTAGCCGGTGCGCTCCTTCCAGTCCTGCAGGTCCAGGATGAAGTCATGCGCCTGGGCCTTGCGTGCCGCCGCGACGATCTGTTCCATCGTCGCGCCGGTGCGGCCGTAGCCGATGTTGGCCGCGATCGACCGGTGCAGCAGCGAGGTGTCCTGGGTCACCATGCCGATCGCGGCGCGCAGGCTCTCCTGGGTGATCGTCGAGATGTCCCGGCCGTCGATCAGGATCCGGCCCTGCTCGGTCTCGTGGAAGCGCAGCAGCAGGTTCACCAGTGTCGACTTGCCGGCACCGGAGCGTCCGACCAGGCCCACGCGCTCGCCGGGGCGGATGTCGAGCGACAGGTCGTCGAGCACCTTGCGTCCGTCCTCCCGCGAATAGGTGAAGGTGAGGCGTTCGAAGCGGATGGCGCCGCCTTCCGGTGCCTGCCTCACCTGCAACTCGGTGGCACCGGGCCGGTCGGTGAGGGTCAGCGGCACCGCGATGGTCTCCATGCCTTCCTGCACCACGCCGATGTTCTCGAAGATGCCGGTGACTTCCCAGCTGACCCAGCCGGCCACGTTGGAGATCTGCCAGGCCAGGGGCAGGGCGGTGGCGACCATCCCGGCACCGATCACGCCGTTGGTCCACAGATGGATACCGATGGCGGCGGTGGCGGTGAGCAGCAGCGCGTTCATCACCCCCAGCATGAACATGAAGCGGGTGATCAGGCGCATGTGCGCGGCCATCGCAGCGGTATGCTCGTCGATCACCTCGCGCACGAAGGCATCTTCGTCGCGCGCACGCGCGAACAGCTTCACGGTCAGGATATTGGTGTAGCTGTCGACCACCCGGCCCATCACCAGCGAACGTACTTCCGAGCTGGACTTCGCCAGGTCGCGCATCGGCGGCACGAAGCGGCGCAGGAAGAACACATAACCGATGAACCAGAGCGCGGTGGGCACGGCGAGCCGCCAGTCGACCGCCGCCATCAGCAGCAGCGCGGTGAGGCCATAGATCGCGATGTACCAGACCGCGCGGATGCTGCTGACCACGCACTCGCGCAGCGCGTTGCTGGTCTGCATCACGCGGTTGGCGATGCGGCCGGCGAAGTCGTTCTGGAAGAACGACCAGCCCTGGCGGGCGACATGCCAGTGGCTCTGCCAGCGGATCATGCTGGTGACGCCGGGCAGCACCGCGTTGTTGCGTACCAGGCTGTCGGCGAGCATGGCGAGCGGACGGCCGATGAGTATCAGCAGCGCCATGCCGGCGAGCATCGGCCCGGATTCGGCGAAGGCGGCGGCGCGGTCGGCGTTCTCCATCAGGGCCACCAGGCGCCCGATGAACAGCGGGATCACCGTGTCGATCAGGGCGACCGCCAGCCCGGTGCACAGCATCGCGGCATAGAGGCCTCTGGTCTGGCGGATGAAGTGCCAGTAGAAAGCGGCCAGGCCCGAGGGGGGCGCACCGGGCGGCGGCGCCGTCTGCTGCACGCGGCTTTCGAAGTAGCGGAACATCGGCAAGGGCGGCGCGCGGGAGGCAACGACGTTCGACGGTTGGCGGGGAGCCAATGGCTGGCATCCGGCGGTCGCCGGACGCGGGCGCATTGTGCCCCCGACAGGGGGCGAGGTGCAGTTGGCGCGATACGTTCAGCAGGGTCCGTGCCCGGCCGGGTCAGTCGAAGATGCCTCGGGAAGCGGCATCGGCGACCCAGGCGTCGAGCAGCACATGCAGCGCGTCCTCCGGCCAGTTGCCGCAGCGCGCCGCGTATCCGGCAAGGTGGGTGGCGGCCGCCAGGCGGCGGGAACCGGCGGATTTGCCCGCGCTCGCCGGCGGCGCCAGGTTCTGCAGCGTGTACTGCTGCAGCTTCTCGGCGGCCAGCTCGATGCGCTTCACGTCGCCGCGCAGCGGCGCGGTGGCTTCGGCGTCGAACGCGCCGATGTCGTCCTTGAGCAGGCGGCGCACGCCGCGCAGCGGCTTCACCACCTGTTCGCGCCAGCCGCGCGTGGCCTCGTCGAGTGCGGCGATGGCCGCATCGTCGAGCATGCGGCCGCTGTCGGCGAGGTAGAGCAGGAACAGCACGAGGTTGACATCTGCGCCGCCGTCATCCTGCAGGGCGAGGCAGGCCGGTGGCACCTCGGGGCGCGCGTACAGGCGCAACGAGAAATCCCAGAAGCCGTCCCTGCCCGGTGCGTCCGGTGTCACGATTCGGGCGACTCTTTCCAGCGCTTCACCATGCGCGTGTCGATGCCGAACAGATCGAGTGCACGGCCGACCGTCTGCGTGACGACGTCGTCGAGCGTCTTCGGCCGATGGTAGAAGGCAGGCACCGGCGGCATGATGATCGCCCCGTTGCGGGTCGCCTGTTCCATCAGTGCGATATGCCCGGCATGCAGCGGCGTCTCACGCAGCAGCAGCACGACGCGCCGCCGTTCCTTCAGGCACACATCCGCGGCACGCACGATCAGTTCGTCGTCGAACGAGTTGGCGATCCCCGACAGCGTCTTGATCGAGCAGGGCGCCACCAGCATCCCCTCGGTCTTGAAGGAGCCGCTGGAGATCGATGCGCCGATGTCGCGGTAGTTGTGCTGCGCGCTTGCCAGCGACTTCACATGGTCGAGGTCGTAGTCGGTTTCCTCGACCAGGGTTCGCGCGGCAGACGGCGACATCACCAGGTGCGTCTCGACATCGGGCAACTCGCGCAGGATTTCCAGCGCACGCACGCCGTAGATGATGCCGGAGGCACCGGTGATGCCGATGATCATTCGCTTCATGCGGGAAATCCGTCCGTTCAGGGCGCCGCGCATCCCGCGCGGCCGTTCGACTGCTGCAGGCGCAGGGGTCGGGGAAGTTTGAAGGGCGCGAGGTTAGCAGATGCGCCGCGGGTGCTGTTGTGCGGCATGGCCGCAGCGGCATCGGCAGGACGCAGGGCGGGATAGAATCGCGCCCCATGGACCACATACCCTGGACGCAACGGCTGCTGCATCGCCTGGATCCCGAAGCCGCCCACTTCGCGGCGATATCCGCACTGAAACTGGGCCTGGCGCCGATGCCCCGGCCGTTCGACGATCCCGTGCTCGCCACGCGCGTCTGGGGGCTTGATTTCGCCAGTCCGGTCGGCCTGGCCGCCGGGTTCGACAAGGACGCCGAGGCGGTCGACGCGATGCTGCGCGTCGGGTTCGGATTCGTCGAGGCCGGGTCGGTAACGCCCATGCCGCAGCCCGGAAACCCCAAACCGCGCCTGTATCGGCTGACCGAAGACCGGGCGGTGATCAACCGGTTCGGATTCAACAGCCAGGGCATCGATGCCTTTGTCGGACGGCTCAGCGCCCGTGCCGGCGCCGGACGCGCGCCCGGGATCGTCGGGGCCAATGTCGGCAAGAACAAGCATACGGTCGATGGCGCGGCCGATTACGTGATCGGCATCCGCGCCGTGGCGGGCCTCGCCGACTACCTGGTCTGCAACATCTCGTCGCCGAACACGCCCGGACTGCGCGGCATGCAGTCGCGGGCCCCGATCGAGGACCTGCTGCTGCGCGTGCTCGAGGCCCGGCGCGAAGCCACGCCGCCCGGAAGCAGGCCGCCGCCGCTGCTGGCCAAGGTGGGTCCCGACCTCGATGCGCGCCAGGTGCAGGACATCGCAGAGGTCGCGCTCGCCACCGGCGTCGACGGGCTGATCATCGGCAACACCACCATCGAGCGTCCCGCCTCGCTCGCAAGCCCTGATGCGGGGCAGGAAGGCGGCCTGTCCGGTGCACCGCTGCTGGCCAGGGCCAATGCGTGCCTGGTCGAGTTCGCGCGTGCCACCGCCGGGCGCCTGCCGATCATCGGCTGCGGTGGCGTGTCCAGCGGCGCCGATGCCTACGCGAAGATCCGTAGCGGTGCCTCGCTCGTCCAGCTGTATTCCGCCCTGGTGTTCTACGGGCTGCCGCGGGTCAACCAGATCAAGCGCGAACTCGCGGCCCTGCTGCGCCGGGATGGCTTCGCGAGCATCGCCGATGCAGTCGGAGTCGACCTGCGCGCGTGAAGCGCGCGCTCAGCGCGCGGCCGGCGGAACCCGGCTCATGTAGATGCCTGCACCGATCACGACCAGCGCTCCCAGCAGCAGCCACTGGTCGGGCCATTCGCCCCATATCAGCACGCCCAGCAGCACCGCCCAGACGAGCCCGGTGTACTTGAACGGGGTGACCACTGCGGCGCGCCCCAGGCGCAGGCCTTCGATCATGGCGAACTGGGCACCGGCGTTGATCACGCCGGCCAGCACGAACCAGCCCAGTGCCCCGGCGCCCACCGGCAGCCAGCCGAAGGGCGTCATCAGCGCACCGCCTGCGCCGACGATCAGCGTCGACCAGAACACGATCGACAGCGAATGGTCGGTGCGCGACAGCCGGCGCGAGACCAGGTCGCGCAGGCCGTTCACCGCGGCACCGATCACCGGCAGCAGCAGTGCCCATTCGAAGCTTGCTGCGCCGGGCCGGATCATCACCAGTACGCCGACGAAGCCGACGATGATCGCGATCCAGACACGGCGCGCGACCTTCTCGCCGAGCACTGGCGCGGACAGCGCGGCAACGAAGATCGGGCTGGCGAAGGTGATGGCGGTGACGGTCGCCAGCGGCAGCCGGTGCAGCGCAGAGAGGATCACGAAGGTGCCGGCGAGGAACAGCGCGCCGCGCAGCAGTTGCCCGCGCCAGGACACGATCACCAGCACCTGCGCGCCGCCGACCGACAGCGCCCAGGCCAGGATCACCGCCAGGGCCGCCAACTGGCGGATCGCGATCACCTGGCCGATCGGATAGGTCTCGAGCAGGATCTTGGCGATCGAATCGCCGAGCATCAGCAGCAGCGCGCTGATCATCATCGCCACGATGCCGCGTGCCTGGGCTGCGGCAGCGGCGTTCGTCGCAGCGGCGTCGGTCACGGCGGGACCGGCCGCATGCCGCGGCATCAGGCGGCTGCCCGGCCTGGTTCGACGCAGGCCAGCGCCGCGCGCATCACCTCGATCGCCTGCGGCTGCGCGGTGCCCACCCGGGGTGCGCGTTCGCTGAGCAGGCGGCGCCAGGCACGCGCCCCGGGGACGGCCTGGTACAGCGCCAGCATGTGCCGGGTGATGGAGGCGAGCGGCGTACCCTCGGCCATCCGGGCGCAGGCGTAATCGATCATCGCTTCGACCACCTGGTGCCGGTCGATGGGACGCGACGCATCGCCGAACAGGCTGCGGTCGACGTCGGCCAGAAGCCAGGGCGAATAATAGGCGGCGCGGCCAAGCATGACGCCATCGAGCGCGAAGGTATCCAGCGCCTGCTGGCAGTCGTCGATCGTCTGCAGCCCGCCGTTGATCACGATCGACAGCCCTGGCCGGTCGCGCTTCAACTGCCCGACCACCGGATAGCGCAGCGGCGGGATTTCCCGGTTGTCCTTCGGGCTGAGCCCGTCGAGCCAGGCATTGCGCGCGTGGACGATCAGCGTGCGGCAGCCAGCGGCCGCGACCGCGTCGACGAGCGTGTACAGACGCTCGGTCGAATCATCGCGGTCGATGCCGATGCGGGTCTTCACCGTCACCGGGATGCGTACCGCCGCGATCATCGCCGCGACGCCTTCGGCGACCAGCGCCGGCTCGGCCATCAGGCAGGCACCGAAGCGCCCGGACTGCACGCGGTCGCTCGGGCAGCCGACGTTCAGGTTCACCTCGTCGTAGCCCTCGGCCTCGGCGAATGCCGCGCAGGCGGCGAGTGCCGCCGGATCGCTGCCGCCAAGCTGGATCGCGACCGGGTGCTCGGCCGGGTCGAAGCGCAGGAAGCGGGCGCGATCGCCATGCAGGAGCGCGCCGGTGGTGACCATCTCGGTGTACAGCCGTGCATGGCGCGACAGCAGGCGCAGGAAGAAGCGCGCATGGCGGTCGGTGAGGTCCATCATCGGCGCAACGCAGAAGCGATGGCTCGGCGCCGGAGACAGCGTCGGTGGTACCGTCGGCGGCAATGGCGGTGGCAGGACCGGCGTGGCGGGCGACAGTTGCAAGGGCTGCTCGGTGGCGGGGAAAGGCCTAGAATTATCCCACCAACTGCCGCAGAGGCCTCGATGATCGAAGCAGGGACCCTGGACCGCTTGCGTGCGCTGGCCGGCGATCGGTTGCAGACGACCCAGGCGATCCGCGAGCAGCATTCCCGCGACGAGTCCGGCCATGCGCATGCGCTGCCCGACGCCGTGCTGTTCGCCGAGTCCACCGACGACGTGTCGGCCGCGCTGCGGCTCGCATCGGCCTGCCGCATGCCGGTGGTGCCGTTCGGAACCGGCACCGGCATCGAGGGCGCTTCGATCCCGGTGCGCGGCGGGCTGTCGCTCGACCTTTCGCGCATGAACCGGGTGCTGTCGGTCAACGTCGACGACCTCGACGCACGCGTGCAGGCGGGCGTGACCCGGCTGCAGTTGAACGATGCGCTGAAGGCGCATGGCCTGTTCTTCCCGATCGATCCGGGCGCCGACGCGTCGCTCGGCGGGATGGCCTCCACCCGCGCCTCGGGAACCAACGCCGTGCGCTACGGCACGATGCGCGAGAACGTGCTGGGGCTGACCGTCGTCACCCCGGCAGGGGAGGTGATCCGCACCGGCGGACGGGCGCGCAAGTCGGCCGCCGGCTACGACCTGACCCGTCTGTTCGTCGGCTCCGAAGGCACCCTCGGCGTGATCACCGAAGTGCAGCTGAAACTCTACGGCCAGCCGGAACGGATCGCCTCCGCGGTATGCCAGTTCGACTCGCTCGAGGGCGCGGTGCGCAGCGTGATCGAGACGATACAGCTCGGCGTCCCGGTGGCGCGCATCGAACTGCTCGACGAGCTGCAGATGCAGGCGTCGATCGCCTATTCGAAGCTAGACGAGTTCGAGCCGGCACCGACGCTGTTCTACGAGTTCCATGGCAGCGAGGCCGGCGTGGCCGAGCAGACGGCCACCGTCGCCGGGCTGGCTGCAAGCCATGGCGGTGGCGCCTTCCGCTGGGCGCAGAAGACCGAGGAACGCAACCGCCTGTGGAAGGCGCGGCATGCCGCGTACTACGCCGCGCTGGCGTTGCAGCCCGGCGCGCACAGCGTGGTCGCCG
>JBILGF010000089.1:0-8758 GCA_044351195.1 Burkholderiales bacterium | reverse complement strand
CACGCAGCCGCCGAGTGACAGCAGCGCTGCTGCGAGTGCGCCGATACGTACCCGGCGGGTGGCGCGGTGCGACGGTGTAACGAGGGTCTCGTGCATTTTGCGCTCAGCGACCGGCGGTCGGCGGTGCCGGCCTCACGCGTTCCCACGGCGATGCGCACGGGGTTACGTAAGGATAGTAGGTGTTGGAGTCGGTGCAGAAGAACCAGGAAGGCTCCGCTGCAGGGGCAGCTTCCACCGGCGGCGGCGCGCTGGCAATGTCGTTGCGTTCGACATAGACCGTCGGCGCGCGTTCCACGATCACCGGTGCCGGATAGACCCGCGGCGCGTAGAACACCGGTGGTGCATACACCACGGGTGGCACATGGAACACGCGCGGCGCGTGGTAGACCGGCGGGGCATAGTACGCGCGCGGCGGTGCGTAGTAGTGATGGGGCCGGTAGGCGGGCGCCGACAGGTGGATGCTTACCCGGGGGCCGCCGTGGTTGTGGCCGTGGCCGAACTTCGAACCATGGATGCCGGGGTGTCGATGACCACGATCGGCGAATGCGGCCTCCGGCATCGCCAGGACTGCTGCGCCGAGCAGCAGGGCAACCACGGCCAGGCGGCCCTGAGGGCTCGTGCGCGAGGTTGATACTGATGTGCATGACAAGGGCATGGTTGCCTCCTCTGAATCCGCTTCGTGACTCGGATCTGCGTGTCGGTATCCTGGCCCCTCGGCGCGCCGGTGCGCGTGCGGGGATGCAAGTGAACATTGCGGCCGTTACAGTTTCGAAACAGTCGTCAGGGAGCGGCGCGGGCGCCTTCACCTGCACTCAACGCTCGAGTCCGGTACAGGTGCACAGCGTGTGCAGGATGCGATCGCCCGCGTTGGATTACTCTCCGCGTCCAACCTGATCGTCTCCGGGCAGATGCTGCCCTCTGGCGGATCGCCGGTCCCTATCCCCTGAGCAATGAGGCAGACATCGTGTCACGCTCCACAGCATCTCTTCCTGCGCTGGCGCTCGGTAGCGTCCTGTCCCTCGCTGCTTCGGCGATCCACGCCCAGGGTTATCCCGACAAGCCGCTACGCATGGTCGTGCCGTTCCCGCCTGGCGGTGCGGCGGACATCGTCGGACGTCATTTTGCAACGCGCCTGGCCGAGACCATCGGACAGCCGGTGGTAGTCGACAACCGCGGCGGCGCCGGCGGCAACATCGGGGCCGACAACATCGCGCGTGCCCCGGCCGACGGCTACAGCCTGCTGTTCGCGTCGTCGAGCGTCCTGTCGATCAATCCTCACCTGGGCGGCAAGTCGCCCTTCGACGTGCTGAAGGCGTTCACGCCGATCGTGCTGATCGGACATGCGCCGAACGTGCTCGCCGTCCATCCGTCGGTACCGGTCAAGACGGTGCGCGACCTGATCGCGCTGGCGAAGAAGCGGCCTGATGCGCTGGCCTATGCCTCCAACGGCCATGGCACGCTGAGCCACCTGACCGGCGAGCTCTTCGCCCAGGGGGCAGGCGTGAAGCTGCTGCACGTGCCCTACAAGGGTGCGGCGCCGGCGACCATCGATACCGTCGCCGGCAACGTCTCGGTGCTGTTTGCCGCCTATCCGAGCGTGGCCGCGCAGGTTCGTGCCGGTCGGCTGCGCGCGCTGGCAGTGACCAGCGCGCAGCGCATCGAGATCGCGAAGGAACTGCCGACCGTCGCCGAGGCGGGCATACCAGGCTTCGAGTCGAGCCAGTGGTGGGGTCTCTACGGCCCGGCCGGCCTGCCCTTGCCGATCGGCGAGACGGTCAACAGGGCCGCCAACCGCGCGCTGGCAACCGACGACTTCCGCAAGGCACTCGCTCTGGAAGGGGCTGCGCCGGCCGGCGGCACGGCCGCAGCGCTGGCGGCCTACCACAAGGCCGACTACGACCGGTGGGGCAGGGTGATCGCAGCCGCTGGCGTGAAGGAGAAGTGAGATGGCACAGGAGAGGGTCCACGGCGCCAGCGCAGCACTTCCGGGCTTGCCCGCTGTAACCCGCCGCTTCGCCGGATTCGCTGCGGGCCTTGCGTACGACGCGCTGCCGCCGGTCGTACGCGAACACCTCACCCTGTTCCTGCTCGACTACCTGCGTGTCGCCTCGCTCGGCCAGCGCATGCCGTGGAGCGGCTGGGCGGTGAAGCTCGCCGCCGAGCTCGGTGGCAACGGCCAGTCGACGATCCTGTTCTCGACCGACCGCACCGACCCGGAGCGCGCGACCTTCGTCAACACGACCTTCTCCGGCAGCATCGACGCCGACGATGTGCATGTCGGCTCGATGCTGCATCCGGGCTGCATCGTGATCTCGGCCGCGCTGGCGGTGGGCGAGGCACGCGGTGCGTCGGGCGAGCGCATCCTTGCGGCGATCGCGGCTGGCTACGAGAACATGATCCGCATCGGCCTGTCGCTGCAGCCCTCGCACTTCAGGCGCGGCTTCCAGAGCACCGCCACCTGCGGCGGCTTCGGCGCGGCGACTGCGGCTGCGTGCCTGATGTTCGAAGGGCCCGATCGCGCCGAGCGCATCGCCGAGACGCTCGGCCTGGTCGCGTCGTTCAGCGGCGGCCTGACCCAGTTCTACCACTCCGGCTCGACGGTCAAGCGCATCCATGCCGCGCATGCAGCGGGCGAGGGCGTGCATGCCGCGCTGCTGGCCGCCGCCGGCTTCTCCGGCCCGGCGGACATCCTCGAAGGCAAGGACGGCTTCGCGCGCGCCTATGCTGACGGCCACGACTTCGACAAGGGGCTGTCCGGCCTGGGCGAACAGTGGCGGCTGCTCGAGGTCGCGATCAAGCCGCATGCGAGCAGCGCGCGCGTGCTGTCGGCGATCGAGGCCACCGCATCGCTGTGCACCGAGCACGGCCTGACCATCGAGGATATCGACACCATCCGCGTCGGCATCCCGAAGGTGATCCAGGGACGGCTGACCGTGAACGAGCCCAGGGACATCCAGGCGGCGCAGATGAGCCTGCCGTTCTGCATGGCGATGGTGCTCAAGCAGGGCCGCGCCGTACCCGAAGGCTTCACGCTGAACATCGACGACTTCGAGACCACGCTCGCCGACCCGTCGGTGATGGCGATCTCGTCGCGGGTGTCGTGCGAGCTGGACGACGACGCGGAGCGGGTCAGCACCGAGCAGTCGGTGGGCGCGAAGGTCACGTTCCGGTTGAGGAACGGTAAGGTGGTCGAGCGCTTCATCGACGCACCGAAGGGCAGCGTGTCGCGGCCGTTCACGATGGACGACCATGTCGCGCGCTTCCGGGCGGAACTCGGCCGGCGGTTCGATGCAACGCGCGTCGATGCGCTGCAGGCGGAAGTGCAGGGGCTTGCCACGGCCGGTGGCGTTGCCCGGTTGATGCAGTTGCTGTCGGGCGGGTGAACCGACCATGCCGACGCTGAAGCTGCCCGACTGCGACCTGTTCTACCAGCTCGACGATTTCACTGATCCGTGGACCGACGCCGAGACGGTGCTGATGCTCCACGGCAACGCCGAGAGCTCGCTCGCCTGGTATGCCTGGGTACCGGTGCTGGCGCGCCACCTGAAGGTGGTGCGCCCGGACATGCGCGGCTACGGCCGATCGACGCCGATGCCGCGCGAATATGAGTGGACGCTGGACGCGCTGATCGACGATTACTGCCGGCTGATGGACCATCTGCAGATCGAGCGCTTCCACCTCGTCGCGGCGAAGATCGGCGGCACGATAGCGCGCGCGTTCGCCGCGCGCCGGCCGGATCGAGTGAAGTCGCTGGTGGTGGTGGGCACGCCGCAGGCGCTGCGGCCCGGCGCCGAGAAAGTGCCCGCGCTGATCGAGGAGTTCGAGACCAAGGGCGCCGAGCACTGGGCACGGCGGACGATGGACGGCCGGCTCGGGGAACACTTCCCGCCCGAGGGCGTCGAGTGGTGGACGCAGTTCATGGGACGCGCGCCGGTGTCGTCGCTGGTCGGCTTCAACCGGGGGATCAACTACGCCGACATCCGGGCGGACCTGCCGAAGATCCAGTGCCCGACGCTGGTGATCACCACCGAGGAGAGCGGTCTGGGGACGGTGGAGCGGACGCGGGCGTGGCAGGCGCAGATACCCGACTCACGGTTGCGGGTGTTGCCAGGGAAGTCGTACCACGTGGCGGCGAGCGATGCGCAGGCGTGTGCGGAGGCGGTGCTGGGGTTCCTGAGCGGCGACTGAGCGCAGATCTCAGTTGACGGGCGGCCATGCGCGCACGCCCACCGCGGGCGAGAACGGCGCGTGCCGCAGCCTGGGCACGACCTGTCCCATGCGCGTCGACGGGTCGCGCGCCTCGGCTTCCAGCGGCTCGTAGTGGTGTTCGCGCTCGGCGAGCGAGGTGAACTCGTACATGACGCCGTGGCGCCAGCCACCGACGCTCGCGAGCAGCTTGCGCGTGGCCACCACGCCGGGCAGCCGCGCGAGCAGCGGGAAGCGCTGCTGGGCGTAGAAGCTGCCGATCGCCTCGTCGGTGGCCGCGTCGGGGGCGTCGTAATGGCCGAACTGCACGACCGGGGCCGAAGCGCGCGGGTCGCGATGCCTGGCTTCCGGTCCGTCGACGCGCACCTCCTGCGCGAAGATCGCCGAGCCAAGCGGCCGGCGCATGGCCATGTGCTTTCGCGTGAGATCGCCCTGCCGCGTGGCAAGTTCCGAAGGCGGCGGGGCGAGGAAGGTGTGCGCCGACGCGCCGCCGAACAGCGCCAGCCACCCCTGGCCGCGTCCGCCGTGGCCGAGTCGGTAGTGTGCCGCCCAGCGGTATCCCGGCCGCGCGAGCTTCTCCGGGATGTGGACGTGGTGGAACCAGTCGCAGTACGCGTCTCGCGCCTCCTCGGCGAGGTCGTACCACAGTGCCCAGATGCCCGTGTCCTGATCGTCCATCGTCATGCTCCTTCGCCCGGTCACCTTAGGGCTGATCCAGGATCCGCGCAATCTTCATGGCCGTTGCACGGCAAACCCCGCGGAAATCCGGACTGATCCGCTCATCGGCTCCGGCGACCGTCCAGAATGCGAGGGCTGCCCGCGCCGCCGACCGCCACCGGTCCTGCTCCGATGGCATCGGCAGCACGGCTTCGAATGCGCGCTCCGGCAATTCGATCCCCCGCTGCGGCGCATGCATCATCGGCAGCATGTCGTAGACCGGCGCGAGCGAGAGGCCGCCGGTGATCGGCGTGAACGACAGATTCCCGTCGTGCATGTCCGTGTTGCCGATCAACTGGCCGAAGTACCACAGTCGCGCGAGCGCATCCTCGGTCGCGGCGTCGATCCATCCTCGCTCCCGCAGCCGTCGTGCCGCTTCCGTCCAGGGGCGGCCGGCAAGGCCGAACAAAGCATCGTTCAGCGATGCCCATGAGCAGAGGGCGGAGCGTCCGTGCAGGCCGTGCCGGTCGAAGCGTTCCACTTCGAGGAACGTCCGGTTGCCCGCCCGGTGGATGCGCGTTGTTGCCGTCGGGATCGCGAGGTACGTCGCGATGGCGTGCGCAGCCAGGTGTTCGCAGACCAGCAGGTCGGCCCAGCGCCGTGAACCGGGCGAATCGTCCGATCCGGAGAACTTGACCAGTACATGAACCGTGCGGCCGTCGATCAGGCGCACGGTCGTGAACTTCGGGAATTCGCCGCCCGCCGACGAACCAAGGTGCAGGCCGAGCGTCGACTGCTGGGCCAGGGCCGGCCAGATTCGCTCGATATCGTCCATCGCCGGATCGGTCGTATCGCGCTGCCGGCCGGCCTGCCACTGTCGGAACGACGTCTCGCCGACGACGAGGTTGCCCGGCAGGTCGGCGCCGATCACGGACAACGCATGCAGCACGTCGTCGTCGCTCCAGTAGCGCGGATCTTCCGGTACCTGCAGCAGCGCTGCGTGGGATCGTGCGAGGCCACGGCCGAGGTATCCCTGCGGTCGCATGTCCGCGATCGGGTAGGGCAGGCCTTCGAACCAGCCATCGCGCATGGCCTCGTCCATCGGCCACGGGAATCCGGGTGCGTCGAGTGCGCAGCCGCGCGGCTCGATCAGCTGGAGTTCACCCGCTTCGTGCGCATGCCCTTCCGTATCGATCTCGAACAGGGGAATCGGCTCGCGTCGCCCCCTCAGCGGGCGCGCGGCGGCGTAGGTGGTGCGCCGGGCGCGGCCGCGGACGACCATGCGGTCGCCGGCTGCGCGAACGGTTCGCATCAGGGTGGCACGGCTGGTGCCCAGACGGTCGAGCACACCCGCCGCAGGCAAGGGGCCGGCAGCGCTGAGCAGTCGCAGGAGTGGCTCGACATCCATGAAACGATCAGTAAACGCTCAAATCATTGATAGTGAAAGGACTATAGCTCTTGATGGACTACAAATGAAACGAATTCTGAAACGATCAGGACGTCTCGGTCATCAGGTACGTGGGTGCAGGGGAAAGGCCCTTGTGCACGAATCATCGGCCGATCCCGTCCAGTACTTGCCTCGCGGCCTGCTTCGCCAGTGGCCCATGAATCGGCGATGCGAGCGCGTCGCCCGTCGGGCAGGTCCAACGGTCCTCGTGTCGCGTGAAGGCCCGATCGAGGGGCCCTCGCACCGGCCTCGGCGCGCATGCGTCCAGCGGCTTGACGGCGAACCGGCAGTGGTGCCCCTCGCGCTGCCGCAGCGGCCTGCCGCTTGGCACCCCCGAGCGCGGTGCAACGGTTTTGCTAGACTGGGCGCTTGCAGACGAGAGAGGGCGCCATGCTGAAAGCACACGCAGAACCGGACGAGCCGATCCCGGAAGACATCCGCAGGCTCGCGAAGACGCTCGGCCTGGGACGGCTGTCCGACCCGCACCTGCACCAGTTCATGAAGGCCGCGCGCGTGGCCGAAAGCCGCCGTGCCGTGCTCGATACCCGCTCGCTGGTGGCCGCTGACGAGCCTGCCCATGTCTATCGCCTGCGCTGAGGGAGCCTTCGATGAGTGAACTGCACCACCTCGCGCTGGCCGAGGCGTCGGAGCTGATCCGCACCCGCAAGCTCTCGCCGGTCGAGTACACCCGTGCGCTGATCGCGCACACCGAACGCCATGACGGATCGCTCAATGCGTTCCTGCGCTTCACGCCGCAGATTGCCCTTGCCGATGCGCAGCGTGCCGAAGCCGAGATCATGGCCGGTGGCTGGCGCGGCCCGCTGCACGGCGTACCCTATGGCCTGAAGGACATCGTCGATTATGCCGGGCTGCCGACGACCGGCCATTCCGCGATCCTGAAGGACAACGTTGCGACGAGCGATGCCTTCGTCACCGCCCGGCTGCGTGCCGCCGGGGGCGTGTTCATGGGCAAGCTGTCCACCCACGAGTTCGCCATCGGCGGGCCCTGTTTCGACCTGCCCTGGCCGCCAGCGCGCAACCCGTGGAATCGCGACCACTTCTGCGGCGGCTCTTCGAGCGGTTCCGGCAGCGCGACTGCAGCGGGCTTCGTGCCGGTGGCGATCGGCACCGACACCGGCGGCTCGGTGCGCAACCCGGCATCGATGTGCGGCGTGACCGGCATGAAACCCACCTACGGCTTCGTGAGCCGGCGCGGGGTGTTTCCGCTCGCCTATTCGCTCGACCATGTCGGGCCGCTCACGCGCACGGTGCGCGACAACGCGATGGTGCTCGACCTGATCGCCGGGCACGATGCGCATGACCCGGGCAGCGCGGCGTTGCCCTGGCAGGCCTGCACGGCGCAGATCGACCGGGGCGTGGCGGGCCTGCGCATCGGCGTGCTGCGCCACTTCTACACACGCGACATGGTCGCCGATCCCGAAATGTCGGCCAGCATCGAACACGCGGTTGCGCTGCTGCAATCGCAGGGCGCGGTCGTGCGCGAGGTCGAGACGCTGCCGCTGCAGCAGTTCGCCGCCTGCAACCGCACGCTGCTGGTATCCGAGGCCTATGCGGTGCACGAGCAGTGGCTGCGCGAACGCCCGCAGGACTACGGCGACCTCACGCGCGAG
Source organism: Burkholderiales bacterium (assembly GCA_044351195.1). GTDB lineage: Bacteria > Pseudomonadota > Gammaproteobacteria > Burkholderiales > CAIKXV01 > CAIKXV01. The sequence continues at coordinate 817 of JBILGF010000089.1, read as the reverse complement.
AGGCTTTTCCCCGGAGCTTTCGTCGGGGCTGCGGAGTACGTGAATGCCATGCGCATGCGCCCGAAGATGACGGCGGCGTTCAACGCCCTGTTCGACGATGTCGACGTGGTGATTACCGCCAGTGCGCACGACCCGGCCTGCCGTATCGACGATGCGAAGGCGGTCGAGTACACGTATTCGCGCCAGGCGCGTGCACCGTTCAACCTGACCGGCAACCCGGCGTTTGCCATGCCTACCGGCTTCAGTGCCGGTGGCCTGCCGCTGGGCATGCAGATCGTAGGCCGTCCGTTCGGCGAGGCGATGGTATATCGCGTCGCGCAGGCTTACGAGTCGGCCGCAGGGTGGGTGGGTCGGCGTCCGCCGCTGTAGTTTCGCGATGAGTCCTTTCCCGCAAGTTCCCTTCCTTCAAAGGAGAAGCGCATGAGCCCGATCGCACTGCATGCCGGCATGCCGGCTACCCTGATGCTGGCCGCCGCGATACTCGTTCCGGCAACCGGCTGGTCGGCTGCTGCCTGGCCGGACAAGCCGCTGCGCATCGTGATTCCCTGGGCACCTGGCGGCAGCACCGACATCGTCACCCGGCTGCTGGGTGCCGATCTCGGCAAGCGTCTCGGGCAGCAGGTGATCATCGAGAACCGCGCCGGTGGCGGAGCGATCGTCGGCATGGAGTACTCATCGGCGCTCGCACCGGATGGACACAACTTCATGCTCACCTCGACCGGCTATGGTTTCATCATCAGCAAGGCCAAGGTCGACCTGGTCAACAGCTTTGCTCCGGTGGCGCTGATCGGCTTCGGCGACAGCGCGCTGGTGGTGC
>JBILGF010000088.1:0-8763 GCA_044351195.1 Burkholderiales bacterium | reverse complement strand
CCCGGACCCGACGCTCGCGGCAGCGGCGAAGATCTACTGCAACGAGATGGGCATCCGGGTCACCAGCGAGGCGATCCAGGTCCACGGCGGCTACGGCTTCACCGACGAGTTCGCGGTGTCGCGCTTCTTCCGCGGCGTGCGCTACGGAAGCCTGGGTGGCGGTACCACCGAGACGCTGCGCAACCTCGTCGCGCGCAAGCTGGTCGACGACATGGATCTGGCCACCGGGCTCGCGGGCCTGGGCACGTTCTGAACGAAACCACGAACCACACCTCAGAGGAGAACGACAATGGATCTCGGACTCAACGGCAAGGTCGCCATCGTCACCGGCGGCAGCGAGGGCATCGGTCGCGCGGCCGCCATCCGGCTGGCCGCCGAAGGCGCGAAGGTCGCCATCTGTGCGCGCCGGCAAGGACCCCTGGACGAAGTCGCGGCCACGATACGCGCGGCCGGCGGCGAGGTGACTGCGGTCAGCGTCGACGTGATGTCGGCCGAAGCGCTGAAGGCCTTCATCGACGGCGTCGCGGCGAAGTACGGCCGCATCGACATCCTGGTCAATAATGCGGGAACCTCGATCTCGAAGCATTTCGGAGAGATCGACGACGCGACCTGGCACCTCGACCTGGAGCTCAAGCTGATGGGCGCGGTCCGAGGCTGCCGCGCGGCGATCCCGTACATGCAGAAGCAGGGTGGGGGACGCATCGTCAACATCACCACCATCGGCGGCAAGCAGCCGCGGCCCAGTTCGACACCGACGTCGGTTACCCGTGCGGCCGGCCTTGCGCTGACCAAGGCGTTGTCCAAGGACTACGCGAAGGACAACATCCTCGTCAACACGGTCTGCATCGGGCTGATCAAGAGCGGCCAGCACGAGAAGCGTGCCGACAAGGCGGGTACGCCGCGCGAGGTGTATTACGCGGACAAGGCGAAGGCAGCCGGCATCCCGCTCGGACGCTTCGGGGAGGCGGCAGAAGCAGCAAACGTGATCGCCTTCCTCGCGTCGGATGCAGCCAGCTATGTCACGGGCACGAGCGTGAACCTGGACGGGGGCACCTCGGGCGCACTGTAGCGGGCTGCGGCTGCCGCACCCACCGGATCGATGATCAGCATTCCCTCACGACGAGCGGCACCCACATCTCCGCTGGCGTGGTGCCGCCATGCACCCCGACCAGCCGATGCCGGTTCTCGCCGGGAAGCCAGTCCTTGATGGTCCAGCCGGGGCGCATCATCAGCAGGTAGTCGCCGATGCGCCGTGCAAACCCGGGATGGTCCCGGCCGGTGGCGTGTCCGAACCAGCCATCGGCCACTGCCTGCGCGGAGGGCAGCAGGTCGAGCGCATGGCCGAGTTCGGACTCGACCGTGCGCTCGAATGCGGCCGACAGGCCGGGCTTCACATAGGCATAGGACAGGCGCCGTTCGCCGCACAGCGGATGGGCGAGCAGCGCTGCCATCGATGGATGGTTGTCGAGCTCGATGCCCTGGTCTGGTGGCGAATCGATGAACCCATGGTCGGCGGTGACCACCACCAGCGTGCCCGTGCCAGCCAGGCGGTCGAGCATGCCGCGGAAACCCTGGTCGAGGCGCCAGAGTTCCGATGCGACCTCGAGGCTGTGCGTGCCGTGGTCGTGGCTGTTGGCATCGATCTCGGGGTAGTAGGCATAGATGAACTGGCGATCGTCACGGGTATTCACTGCCCGCACGATCTGGTCGAAGAACTGTTCGCGCGTCTGGTAGGGAAAACGCGCCGCCGTCCCGTTGTGCGCCAGGTTGTAGTCGGAATCGATGATCCAGCGCGGCGAAACCATCGACGCGTCGGTCGCCAGGCGCGAGGCGAATGGCACGGGATGCGCGAAGAAGCGCAGCGGGTTGACGCCGATCTCGCGCAGGAACCGCCGGTCACCCCGGGTGCGAAACGGCAGGATGGTTGCCACGGCGCGAATCTCGTCGAGCCAGATGTTCCAGCCGGTCAGGCCGTGCTCGCGCGGGGCGCAGCCGGTGAGGAAGGTGGTGATCGCGGTCGCCGTGGTCGACGGAAAGACCGAATGGATACGGCCCACCCGGTGCGCTGCAAACGCGGTGTCTCGCCCGTGGGTGCAGAGGTAATCGTCGCCCAGGCCGTCCACCACCATCAGCAGCACGCGCCTGGCCGCGCGGACCTGTTCGGGTGGCAGCAGGGCCAGCAGCGGATGGCCGGGCGCCTCGTGCTCAGGCCGGGTGCCCAGGCCGGCTTCGATGGAAGCCATCAGGTTCACCAGGCTGCGTCCGCCGTAGTCGGGACGCACCGGCACCGGCGGGTTCACGGGTTCAGGTGCGTGTCGACGCGCCGCCCTCGACCGGTGCGTCTGAAACCGAGTTGCGCGTGACCACCGGGATGACATGCCGGCCGAGCCGTACCTGCGCGACCTGGCGCACGGGCTCGGCGCGGAACGACGGGCAGGAATACAGCTCGATATCGTCTTTCGTCATCGGGTATTCGGCGCACGTGAGCAGGCGGAAGAACCAGTTGCCGTAGATGCGGCACTGCGACCGTCCCTGTTCGTCATGGCCGAGGAAGACGCAGGTCTGGAACAGGCAGCACTCGCCGCAATGGCTGCACTCGCCTTCGATCTTCCACGAGACGCTCTGCTCGGCAGCGCGCTTGTCGTTGATGAAGCGGCGCGCCATGATCTTCGCCCGGGACATCGCCTCGAGTTGGCGCACGAGTTGCCGGATGCTCTGCCGGTAGTTGCGCATGTACGACAGGTCGCGCGCGACAAGGCTGAGGAAGATCGGGGAAACCGGGAGGCCAAGCCAGATTACCGAAAGGAGAAGCGCGTCGACGACGCGGCCGAGGACATGCATCAAGGTTCTGGTATTCCCGTTACTGACATTGAGCCCGATGCCGACGCGCAGGCTGTCTCCGGGTCGTGACCGACTAGTGAATGCGGATGATACCGATTGGCAGCGCGGCGGGAAACTCAAATCGCCGTGCCGCAGTCACGGGCTGTTCAGGCGGTCTTCGTGTTACGGCATTCGACCAGGGACCACATGCCGAACGGGGCGACTGCGGCTCGCCGCACGACCTCGAGCGAGGTGCCGCCCAGCACGTCGTCGAGCGACAGGTCGGTGCGCCAGCCGAGCATGCGGGTCAACGGGCACAGAAGGCGCTGCCCGAATGCGACCACCGGGTTACGGTGGCGCAGGTGGCTCACGAACACGATGCGTGCCCCCGGCCGGGACACGCGCACGATCTCGGCCATCAGCTGCCGGTGGTCCGGCACGGCCGTGATCACGTATGCGGCCATCACGCCGTCGAAGGAAGAATCGGGAAATGCCAGCCGCAATGCATCCATGCGCAGAATGCAGGCATTGTCGAGTTCATGGGCGCGGATGCAATCCTGTGCCTCGCGCAGCATGCCCATGGAAAAATCGACGCCCACCACGAAGGCGTGCGGGGCGTACATCGGCAATGCAATGCCGGTGCCGACGCCGGCTTCGATCACGCGCTCACCGGGCCGGGCGTCCAGCCATTGAACGGCGATCCGCCGCGGGCCGTCGAACACGCGGCCGAAGACACGATCGTAGACCTTCGCGTAGGTATCGTAGATGCGTTCCAGGCTGGCGAGTTCCAACGGCGTGCTCCGCAGTCAAAGGTGCGATGTTACGCGATCGCCCCATTTGCGCGGCGCGTGATGCGGCCCCGTACACCGTGGGCGAGCCCGGCCGCGAGCATCACAAGGCGGCACCGACAAGGCTGCCCACGGCTGCGGTGATCGTCATCGCCAGGGTTCCCCAGAACGCCACCCGCAGCGTTGCGCGTGCCACCGGTGCCCCTCCGAGGCGCGCAGCGATCGCACCGAGCAGTGCCAGCGCGGCAAGCGAACCGATCGCGATCGCGGGCATCACCGACGCCGTTGGCATCAGCACGGCCAGCAGCAGCGGCAGCGCCGCGCCCAGCGCGAACATGGTTGCCGAGGCGATGGCGGCCTGCAGCGGCCGCGCGGCGGTGATGGCGGAGATTCGCAGTTCTTCGAGCGCGTGTGCGCCCAGCGCATCCCTGGCCATCAGTTGCCCGGCCACCGATCGGGCGAGGGCCGCGTCCAGCCCGCGAGCCATGTAGAGCGCGGCGAGCTCTTCCTGCTCGAGCGCAGGATCGGCCGCCAGTTCCGCACGCTCGCGGTCAAGATCGGCCTTCTCGGAATCGGCTTGTGAACTGACCGATACATACTCGCCAGCGGCCATCGACATCGCGCCGGAAACGAGGCCGGCGATGCCGGTGGTGAACAGCACCGTGGGGCTTGCCGAGGCTGCGGCCACGCCCAGCAGCAGGCAGGCGGTGGACACGATGCCGTCATTGGCACCGAGCACGGCAGCGCGCAACCAGGCACCGCGGCTGGCGCGATGGCGTTCCGGATGAAGCCTGTCGAATCGCACCTGTCCTCCGTCTGGCATGAAATGCAGCGCGGGTCGTGACCCGTTTCCCGTGTCCGCGACCGGCGCATGTCGCACCACCGCGACCAGCGCATGTCGCACCACCGCGACCAGCGCGCGTCGCACCAACGTTGCCGCGGGACGCCCCGCTCAGCCGTGCATCGGCCGCTCGGCGCGCGTCGCCAGCCAGATGCCGAGGAGCACGATCGTACCGCCGATCAGCTGGATGACGCCGAGCGGCTCGCCCAGCAGGTGCCAGGCGAACGCCGCGGCCACCACCGGCTGCAGCAGCAGGCCCACCGATGCGAGCGTCGGTGTCAGGTGGGCGATGGCGTATGCGATCAGGCTCTGCCCCACCACATGCGATGTCAGCGCCAGCCCGGCAAGGATGCCCCAGCCGTGCAGCGTCGTGGGCAGCAGAGACTCGCCGCTGGCCAGCACGAGAGGCAGCAGCAGGGCGGCACACGCAAGGCTGCTCCAGGCCATCACGCTGGCGGTCGACACCGAACCCCGTACGCGAGACACGCACAGCTGGTAGGCCGCGTAGAACATCGCAGTGCCGATGCCCAGCGCATCGCCGAGGAGGCGCATCGATCCGTCGGACGCCGCTGGGCCGCCTGCCAGCGGCGAACGGTCAGCGCCGCCCAGCGACGACCCGATCAGCACGAGGGTGCCCGCCAGCGCCACGCCCAGTGCGACGACGAACCGTCGGCTCGGACGCCGGCCGAAAAGCATCCAGACGGCAAGGGTGACGAAGATCGGGGCAAAGTTCGCAAGCAGCGTCGCGTTGGCCACCGATGTCAGCACGATCGACCCGTGCCAGAGCGCAAGGTCGCCTGCGAAGCAGGCACCTGCCGCGGCCAGGGGCCAGCTGAACCGGCGACCGGCAGCCGCGTGGGCGGTCGTCGATGCCACCAGCGCCCACGCCCAGAGCAGCGGCAGTGCCAGCGCGACCCGCCAGAACGCGGTGGCCAGCGGACCCAGTTCGGACATCCGGACCCAGATCGCCGACGATGCAATGCAGAAGGCGCCCGCGAACAGCGCGAGCAGCCCCGCCCGACGGTTCACGCCGGCTGCGCGCCATGGCAGGCGTACAGAGGCACCCGCCTGCGAAGCGGCCCCGGGAAGGGGGTCATTGCCGATGAACGTTCGGCCGGCCCGCCTCGACCATGAAGGAGGCCAGCGTCCGGATCGGCGACGATACATCGGCGGCATCGTCGATCCCCAGGAAGGCCGTCTGCCAGCGATCCCGGGACAGCTCGCACCGGGCATAGCCGCGCTGGCGGCTTTCGAAATAGCGCACATGCGGGTTGGCGGGCAGCACCTTCAGGGTGGAGGCGTAGGCGAAGCCGCGCGAACTGATCGACGTGCCGACGAACTCCGGCATGACCACCGGGGAGCGCTCGTCTTCGAAGTCCGGGCGCAGTTCATTCGCCCAGAAGGAATGAATATCGCCACCGATCGAGACCGGATTGACGGTCCTTGCCGCCGCGAGCCGGGACAGGAAGCGCGCGCGGGGCGCCGCATAGCCGTCCCAGCCATCGGTCCAGTGCGTGGGCTGTCCGGCCGTGTTGCGGTTGGTCAACTGCGCCATCATCAGCGATTGCGCGAGCACGTTCCAGCGGCTGCGGCTCTGGTCGAGTCCGTCGTCCAGCCAGCGCTCCTGTGCCGTGCCCCACATCGTCGCGGCGGGATCGAAACGCCCCGCGCAGTCGGCCACGACGTTGCCGCCGCCCCGCCGGCCCTCCCCGCAGGGCTGGTCGGACCGGTACTGCCGGTTGTCGAGCATGTGGAAAGTGGCGAGATCGCCGAAGGACAGTCGGCGATAAAGGCGCATGTCCGGCCCCTCGGGCAGGCTGGCCCGGCGCAGCGGCAGGTGCTCATAGTAGGCCTGGTAGGCTGCGGCGCGGCGCGCGAGGAACCACTTCGGATCATCCCGGTTCTCGGACTGGTCGGCCGCGTAGTCATTCTCGACCTCATGGTCGTCCCAGGTGACCAGCCAGGGGAAGCGCTGGTGGACCGCGCGCAGGTGGGGGTCGGCCTTGTAGCAGGCATAGCGGTTGCGGTACTGGACCAGGTTGACCGGCTCCTCCATCGATTCGTGCCGGCGCACCACATTGCGGCTGCCCGATCCTTCGTAGATGTAGTCACCCAGATGGATCACCAGATCGAGATCGTCTTCTGCCATGTGCCGGTAGGCCCCGTAGAAGCCGTGTTCGTAATGCTGGCAGGAGGCAAACGCGAAACGCAGGCGGGCCAGCGGCGCCCCGGCGGCGACGGCGGTGCGCGTGCGGCCGGTGGGACTGCTGGCGCCGCCTGCGGCGAACCGGTACCAGTACCAGCGCCCGGGCTCGAGCCCGTCGACTTCCACATGGACCGAATGGCCGAGCCGCGGGTCGGCGGTCGTCCGTCCGCGTCGGACAACCCGGGCATGTGCTTCGTCGGTGGCGACCGTCCACTCCACGGCCACCGGAAGGTCGGGCATGCCACCGCCCAGCGTCGGGCGCGGTGCGAGCCGTGTCCAGATGACGAACCCATCGGGCGCAGGTTCCCCGGATGCGACGCCCAGGGTGAACGGGTCGTCCTGAGTCTTCCATTCGGCCGCCCGGGCCGGCGCAACCGTCGTGGCGAAAATGGCCGACAGGCCGAGCAGGCAGCGCCTGCGCGCGAGCGATTCGATGACGCGGCTGGAGGTCGCAATCGGGGCGGGGCGGTGTCGCATGGCGTGGTTCCGTCGAGTGGGCGGGATTCGAGGCCCGCAGGATGCCGTGCAGACCGGCCACAACGGTATCACCACTGCATGCCAGCAGCAGACACGCGACGTCTACATGCCCATCGACCGGGCTGCAGCCGGACGCTACAGCAGCGCGTTGGCGCGAAACGCCGCCAGCGCCTGGCGCGTGGCGAAGTCACCCAGAGCGCCGGGAAAGCCACCGGTCAGCCGTGCCGGGTCGTCTAACGTCGACCGGTCGACCCGCGTTCCGGCACGCTGCGCGAAGAAGCCATCGAGGTTGCGCGCATAGTCGGTGATCAGCGCGATCACACCGGCCGGATCGGCGCGAAAGACCTGTTCGAGCGCGCCGCGGTCGACCTCGAATGCGCCACCCGGCAATGGCCTCAGCCCGAGGGCGGAGAGCGAATCTGCGGTGGCCCGTCCGTTCACCGAATCGGCGGCCCCTGAGGCGAGCAGCCGCTGGCTGAACTGGGCACCGGAGAGGAAATCGAGTTCATCGCGAGTGCCGTCGTCCATCCGGGCAAGCCCTGCGATGGACTGGTCGAGCGCCGCGATCGCCTGCGCGATCCGGGTTGCGCTCTGCGCCGCGGCAGCGACGCTCGCCACCGATGTCGACGAGAGCAGGGCGCCAACCGCACCGGCCACCTGGCCGAGGGGTGACAGTTGTACCTGCGCGCTGGGTATGGCGTTCGAAGCGGCAGCCGGCAGTGCCGGGGCCGCCGGTCGCATGCCCGGCGCCGCGACCATGACCGGCGCGGCCGGCGGCCGCACGGCCGCCATGGCTGCATAGGTGACGCTCGGGGTGGACGCGATCTCCATGCGATCAGTATAGCCAAGCCATGGCCGCAGCTGCCGGTACGCTGCGCTACGGGCAGGTCATTGCAGCGGCGCGAGCTTGCCTTCGCGCACCAGCCGTGCATAGCGCTCGATGTCATTGGCCAGGAACTTGCTGAACTCTGCCCCGGGATGCGGCACGGGATCGGCTGCTATCTGGCTCAACCGTGTCTTCAGGCGCTCGGTCTGCATCGACCGGATGACCGATTGCTCGAGGGCAGACAGCGCGTCCCTGGGCGTTGCCGCAGGTGCGAAGAACGCGAACCAGCTGCCGAACTCGAAGCCGGGGAAGGTCTCGGAGATCGAGGGCACGTCGGGCATCGACGGGGAACGCTTGCGCGCGGTGGTGGCCAGCGCGCGCACCTTGCCGCCGCTGATCTGTCCGACGGCGGAGCCGGCCAGATCGAACAGCATGTTCACCCGCCCTGCGATCAGGTCGGGATACACCGCACCGCTGCCCTTGTAGGGTACGTGAGTGAGCGTGATGCCGGCGCGATCCTGGAACAGCTCGCCCGCCAGATGGCTGCTGGTGCCCGGCCCCGAAGACCCGAAGAACAGCGCGCCGGACTTAACCTTGGCCGCCCCGATCAGGTCGGTGACCGACTTCAGCGGGCTGTCGGCGGCGATCACCAGCAGGTTGGGTACCGTCGCGATGCCGGCGACAGGCACGAGGTCCTTGCGCGGGTCCCAGCTGAGGCGCATCAGGCTCACGTTGGTCGACACCGACAGCGAACCGAGCAGGATGGTATACCCGTCGGCCCGGCTCTGCCTTGCCACGTGCTCGG
>JBILGF010000242.1:0-5314 GCA_044351195.1 Burkholderiales bacterium | reverse complement strand
AAATGCGACGCGTTAAGGACTTGAAGGCGGGTTCGAGAAGGGTGGCTCGCACGGATCGCGAGCGCGCGACGGCTGGCAGCAGGCGGCCGGAATGTCGGCGACGGCAGCGGCGGGACGGCACATGAGCGGCATGCGCTAAAGCACTGGCCATCCGGGCCGATCTGTCACCGTGGCCTGACTGCCATGCGCTGCAGATCCAGCACTGAAAACGCGATTCACATCGAAACCAACTGCCGGGAATCATAGTGGACATCTCCGAACTGCTCGCATTCGTCGTCAAGAACAAGGCCTCCGATCTCCACCTGTCCGCCGGCCTGCCGCCGATGATCCGGGTGCATGGTGATGTGCGGCGCATCAACCTGCCGCCGCTCGAGCACAAGGACGTGCACGGGATGGTCTACGACATCATGAACGACCACCAGCGCAAGATATACGAAGAGAACCTCGAGATCGACTTCTCGTTCGCCATCCCCAACCTGGCGCGGTTCCGGGTCAACGCCTTCGTGCAGCAGCGCGGCGCGGCCGCGGTGCTGCGAACCATTCCGTCCAAGGTACTGTCGCTCGAAGAGATCAAGGCCCCGGCCATCTTCGCCGAGATCTCCAGCCAGCCGCGCGGCATCGTGCTGGTGACCGGTCCCACCGGCTCCGGCAAGTCGACCACGCTGGCTGCCATGGTCGACCACATCAACAACCACGACTACGGGCATATCCTGACCATCGAGGATCCGATCGAGTTCGTGCACGAAAGCCGCAAGTGCCTGATCAACCAGCGCGAGGTCGGGCCACACACGCTGTCGTTTTCCAACGCGCTGCGCTCGGCGTTGCGCGAAGATCCCGACATCATCCTCGTGGGAGAACTGCGCGACCTCGAAACCATCCGCCTGGCCCTGACTGGCGCGGAGACCGGACACCTGGTGTTCGGCACGCTGCACACCAGTTCAGCGGCAAAGACCATCGACCGGATCATCGACGTGTTCCCAGCGGCAGAGAAGGAAATGGTACGATCGATGTTGTCGGAATCGTTGCGTGCGGTGATCTCCCAGACGCTGCTTAAGACCAAGGATGGCTCCGGTCGCGTGGCCGCCCATGAAATCATGATCGGCACCCCCGCCATCCGAAACCTGATCCGTGAGAACAAGGTCGCGCAGATGTATTCCGTGATGCAGACCGGCCAGAGCACCGGCATGCAGACACTCGACCAGAACCTCCAGGAACTGGTCAAACGCAACATCGTGTCCTCCACTGAAGCGAAGTTGAAGGCTGCGAACAAGGATAATTTCCAGTAACGCCTGCCGGCATCGATCCCGGCAGCGCCCAGCCGCAGGCAAGGACATCCCGAATGGAACGCGACCAGGCCATCAAGTTCATCCACGATCTGCTGCGGGTCATGTTGACCAAGAAGGCGTCCGACCTGATCATCACCGCGGGGTTCCCGCCGGCATTCAAGCTTGACGGCAAGGTAGTTCCGGTATCCAACCAGACCCTCACGCCTGCCCACACGGTCGACCTCGCCCGCTCGGTCATGAACGACCGTCAGTCGGCCGAGTTCGAAACCAACCGCGAGTGCAACTTCGCGATCAGCCCGCCTGGCATCGGTCGCTTCAGGGTCAATGCCTTCACGCAGCAGGGCCGCGTCGGCATGGTGATGCGAACGATCACCTCGGTCATCCCGACGGTCGAGGAACTCGGCCTGCCGAAGGTCCTGAAAGACGTGGCGATGACCAAGCGCGGGCTGGTCATCATGGTCGGCTCCAGTGGCTCGGGCAAGTCCACCTCGCTCGCCTCATTGATCGGCTACCGCAACGAAAACAGCTACGGACACATCATCACGATCGAAGATCCGGTCGAGTTCGTGCACGAGCACAAGAACTGCATCGTCAGCCACCGTGAAGTCGGCGTGGACACCGAGTCCTGGCATGCCGCGCTCAAGAACACCGTGCGCCAGGCGCCCGACGTGATCCTGATCGGCGAGGTGCGCGACCGCGAGACGATGGATTACGCGATCACCTTCGCCGAGACCGGCCACCTGGCGATGTGCACGCTGCACGCCAACAATGCCAACCAGGCGCTCGACCGGATCATCAACTTCTTCCCGGAAGAGCGCCGGCAGCAGTTGCTGATGGACCTTTCGCTCAACCTGAGGTGCATCGTGTCGCAGCGCCTTGTCCCGAGGCGCGAGGGCAAGGGCCGGATCGCCGCGGTCGAGGTCCTGCTCAACTCGCCATTCATCTCCGACCTCGTGTTCAAGGGCGACGTGCACGAAATCAAGGAAGTGATGAAGAAGTCGCGCGAGATGGGCATGCAGACCTTCGACCAGGCTCTGTTCGATCTCTACGAAGCCGGCAAGATCACCTATGAAGACTGCCTGCGCAACGCCGATTCGGTGAACGACCTGCGGCTGCAGATCAAGCTGCATGGCGCCGAGTCGAAGGATCGCGACCTCATGGGCGGCATCGACCACCTAAACATCGTCTGACCAAAATCCGGGTCAGAGACGAATTCCTGCGGGAATTCGGGAATTCGTCTCTGACCCGGATTTCCTGACGTTCAGCGATGGGAGCCGGCGACCATCCGGAACTCGAACAGGCGGCATTCGATCGCACCGTTGAACAGCACGGTACGCTTTGACGCCTTGAGCCCGAGCTGGCCGGGCAGCTTCATCTCCGGTGAGATCAGGTAGGCGGTCCAGCCAGCGAAGGACGCCTTGAGCGCGGCGCCCAGCTGGGGATAGAACAGCTCGAGCGACTCGCGGCTCTCCATGCGCACGCCGTACGGCGGGTTCGACACCAGGATGCCTGCGGCGGCCGGAGCCTCGCGCCGGCGCACGTCGGCCACTTCGAACTGCACCGCCCGGTCGACGCCGGCGCGCGCGGCATTGGCCCGCGCGGCCACCACCGACGAGCCCTCCCGGTCGGAGCCGAACACCGCCACCTGCCTGCGTCCGCGGTCCACGCGCTGGCCCGCGTCGTCGAGCAGGTGCTTCCACAACCCCGCGTCGAACCCGTGCAGCCGCTCGAAGCCGAAACCACGGCCGAGGCCGGGCGCGATGCCGAGCATCATCTGCGCCGCCTCGATGGCGATCGTGCCGCTGCCGCACATCGGGTCGATGAACGGCGTGCCGGGCTGCCAGCCCGACAGCGCCACCATGCCGGCGGCGAGGTTCTCGCGCAGCGGGGCATCGCCCGATTCCTCGCGCCAGCCGCGCTTGAACAGCGGGTCGCCCGACAGGTCGAGATAGACCGTCATCGCATCGGCGGTGAGGAACAGCTGCACCCGCACATCGGGCGTGACGGTATCGACGCTCGGCCGCACGCCCTGCTTCTCGCGGAAGCGGTCGCACACCGCATCCTTCACCCGCAGCGTGACGAACTCGAGGCTGCGCAGCGGCGACCGGATCGCCGACACGTCCACCCGCAGCGTGCGCTCGACGCTGAACAGCGCCGGCCAGTCGATCGACTTCACGAACGCGTAGATGTCGTGCTCGTTCGCGTAGCGGCCGTCGCCCAGGCTGAGCAGGACGCGGCTGGCGACCCTGCTCTCGAGGTTGGCCCGGTAGCCGACGGCCAGGTCGCCACCGAAGCCCACCCCGCCGGGCACTGCCTTGACGCGCGAGGCGCCGAGCCGGGACAGTTCAACGACGAGGGTCTCTTCCAGCCCGCGCGGGCAGGGCGCAAAATAGCGGTTCGACGCGGTCACCGGCGACCGCCGTTCGTTCCGGACTCGAGTAACTTATCGATCGATCGCATGCGTGCTCCACCAGGAACGCCAGGATGAACAACCTCGCACAGCTGCTGCAGCGTCATGCGGGCGCGCCGGACAAGGTGCTGTACCGGCAATGGGAAGCAGGCACGGCAGCCGAAGGCAGTGGCGAGGCGGCGGCGTGGTGCGATTATACGGTCGCGCAGGTGATCGCCCTCGCCGCGCGCTGGCAGCAGGCCTTCCGCGCGCGCGGCTTCGAGAAAGGCGACCGCATCGCCATCTGCCTGAAGAACAGCGTGCAATGGGTGGCGATCGACCAGGCAGCGCTGGGCATGGGGCTGGTCGTGGTGCCCCTGTACGTGATCGACAACGCCGAGAACATCGCCTGGTGCGTCGGCAACTCCGATGCCCGCCTCCTGGTGCTGGACACCGCCAGGGCCCTGCCCCGCCTGCGTGAACTCATGCCCTCGCTGCCGTCCGTCGTCTGCATCGAGGCGCCCGCCGCAGCGGCAGCGGGCGAACGCCAGTCGCCTCGCCCGCAGGTCGACACCGTCGACACGTTCCTGCCGGCGTCTGCGCCGCCGTTCGAAGTCCAGGCGCTGGAACCCGACACGCTGGCGACCATCGTCTACACCTCCGGCACCACCGGCAAGCCCAAGGGCGTGAAGCTGTCCCATGCCAGCATCCTCGCCAATGTCGAGGCCAGTTCGAAGGTGATCGAGTTGCGCGACACGGACACCTCGCTGTCCGTGCTGCCGATGTCGCACATGTTCGAGCGCACCTGCGGCTGCTACCTGATGCTGTACGCCGGCGTGTGCGTCGCCTACTCGCGCGGCATCCAGCAGATCGGCGACGACCTTGCCGCGGTGCGGCCCACCCTGCTGGTCGCCGTGCCCCGCCTGTTCGAACGCTTCCTTGCGCGCATCGAGCAGGCGGTCGCCGGCTCCGCGGTGAAACGCACCCTGTTCAGGATGACCGTGCGCTACGGCTGGAAGGTGTTCCTGGGCGAGGCGAACCTGTTCGAGCGCATCGCCTATGCACGGCTGCAGCCCCTGGTAGCGGTGCCCATCCTCGACAAGCTGGGCGGCCGGCTGCGACTGGCCGCCGCTGGCGGCGCCAAGCTGGAACTGCGCATCGCACGGACCTTCATCGGCCTGGGCCTGAAGATGATCCAGGGCTACGGCATGACCGAGGCCTCTCCGGTGATCGCCGGCAACCGGGAAGACGACAACGACCCGAGTTCGGTCGGCCAGTTGCTCGACGGCCTCGAGTCGCGGATCTCCGACGCCGGCGAACTGCTGGTGCGCGGCCCCTCGGTGATGCAGGGTTACTGGCGCAACCCGGAAGCCACCGCCAGGGTGCTTTCGCCCGACGGCTGGCTCAACACCGGCGACATCGTCGAGATCCGGAACGGAAAGATCTACATCCGTGGCCGCTCGAAGGACATCATCGTGCTGTCCAACGGCGAGAAGTTCCCGCCCGAGGAGGCCGAGGCCGCACTGCTCGACGAACCGGCATTCGAGCAGGTGATGCTGGTCGGTGAAGGGCGCCACTTCCTCACGCTGCTCTGCGTGACCCAGGAGACCGACGAGAAGAAGCTCGTGCGCCTGGCCAA
>JBILGF010000391.1:0-3463 GCA_044351195.1 Burkholderiales bacterium | reverse complement strand
TCACCGAGCGCTTCGCCCATTCGATCGAGGCCGTGTACGGTCGCGGCGACACCGGGGACTGAACCGTCGCCCTGCGCCCGGCGATGACCGTACCCGCCAGCGGTCAGCGGCTGCGCGGCAACCGGAGCGCGGCCTGCAGCCCGCCTTCCGGCCGGTTGGCGAGCGTGATGTCGCCGCCGTGGGTGCGGGCGATGCTGCGGGCGATCGCCAGGCCGAGCCCGGTGCCGCCAGTGGCGCGGTTGCGCGACGTTTCGAGCCGGAGATAGGGCTCGAACACACGCTCGAGGTCATCGGCCGGTATGCCCGGACCGGAATCGAGCACCCGGATCTCCAGTGCGTCGCGCCCTTCGGCAGCAACCACGCGTACATCGCCGCCATAAGCGATCGCATTCTGCATCAGGTTGGACAGACAGCGCTTGAGTGCCTGCGGTCGTCCGACATACGGCAGCACGCCTTCGGACTCGACCGCCACCGTGCCTCCCGCTTCCTGCAGGTCCGACTGCAGGCTCTCGAGCAGCGCCTGCATGTCGATCGTCGCCGACGGTTCCTCGACATCCACGCCGCGCATGAAATCCAGCGTGGCGGCGACCATCGACTCCATCTCGGCGAGGTCGGCGGTGAAGCGGGCGCGCAGCGCGGGGTCGTCCAGCAGTTCGGCACGCAGCCTGAGGCGGGTGATCGGCGTCTTCAGGTCATGCGACATGGCTGCCAGGAAACGCGTCCGATCCTGCAGGTAGTGCGACAACCGCTCCTGCATCGTGTTGAAGGCATGCGCGGCGCGCACGACCTCGACCGGACCGGTTTCCGGCAGCGGCGGGCGATGGATGTTCCGTCCCAGTTCGTCGGCGGCATCGGCAAGGTGGTCGAGCGGCCGCGTGACCCAGCGCACTGCCAGCAGGGACACCACGAACACCGAGGCGAGCACGACCACGATGCTCAGCAGCATGCGCAGCGGCGCCTGGCTGGCGGCCGCGGGCGGGCGCGCGTCGAAGGCGACCGTCATGCCGTCGGCAAGCCGTGCCTGTACCAGGAACGCAGGGCCGCCGCCGGACTGCTTCATCATGCGCAGGTGGTATTCCGACCCGGGACCCGGCCCTTCCCCGGGACCCTTCGACGCCGGCGCACCCGGCGGTCGCACGTTGGTCATCGCCACCTCGAACGCCCGCCCGTCGCCGACGGCGCGCTGCAGGAAGGCCGCGAACAGCAGCGCACGCGCGCGCTGGTCGGCCGATTGCGCCGGCAGCGGTACGGGTGGCTGGTCGAGCTGAACGCGCATCTGCGGCGTGCCCAGCACACCCACGATCTGCCGCCGTTCTCCGGGCTGCAGGGAGTCGAGCACCCGTACGATGTCGGCGATGCGGCGGGCAGCCTGCATGCCGCTCGCTTCGCGCAGCAGTTCACTGCGATCGTGCAGGTGCAGCGCCAATCCGAGCAGCTGCGCGGTGACCAGCACGACCACCAGCAGCAGGACCAGCCGGCCGTAGAGCGAGCGCGGCAGCAGCGTCATCTGCGGTCGGCAACGACTTCGGCGGCGAGCACGTAACCGTGGTTGCGTACGGTCTTCACCAGCTTCGGGTCGCGTGCGTCGTCCTGCAGCCGGTGCCGCAGCCGGCTCACCTGCACGTCGATTGCCCGGTCGAAGGGTCCGGCGTCGCGCGCCAGCATCAGCTCGATCAGCTGTTCGCGCGTGAGCACCCGGTTCGCATGGTCGAGGAAGGCGCGCAGCAGCCGGAATTCGGTACCGCCGAGCGCGATCAGCAGGCCGGCGGGAGAGGTCAGGTTGCGTGTCGCCACGTCGAGATGCCAGCCGGCGAAGTGGAAGCCCCTGACCGCTTCGGGCTGAAGGTTGTCCGGCATGCTGCGCGCACGCCGCAGCACGCTCTTGATGCGGGCCAGCAGCTCGCGCGGGCTGAACGGCTTGGCCAGGTAGTCGTCTGCGCCCATCTCCAGGCCGACGATGCGGTCGGTCTCCTCGCCGCGTGCGGTGAGCATGATGATGGGCAGGCTGGACGCCGCGCGCAGGTCGCGGCACAGGGCGAGCCCGTCTTCGCCCGGCAGCATCAGGTCGAGGATCACCAGGTCCGGACGCGATGCGGCCAGGGCCGTGCGCAGTTGCCTGCCGTTGCCGGCAACGGTCACCCGGTAGCCATTGCGTGCGAGATAGTCATGCAGCAGCTCGCGGATCTGCGCGTCGTCGTCGACGACCAGGATGTGGTCGCCTATGCACAATGCAGCGGTGAAACCCGGTTGTGACCTGATGTAACAACCCTTGTCGGCGCAAGCAGCCGATACATTCCGGGGCCGCCCGGGAATGCCCCTGCGCTCGATCCGAACGTATCGCAATGTAACGTACGCACGGATGCAACCCGGCGACACGAGAAGGGCTGCGGTTGAAATCCGCTGCTTACACACGGGTGGTTCAATCGAAGGTGAGCGGAACAGCCTGCGCCTGTACGGCCAGGACTTCCCTCTCCCGCATGAACCGTCCAGGAGACGCTGATGAAGACGAAACGAACGCTCGCAGCATCCATCGCCGCCGTCGGCCTCACGCTCGCGGCCGGCGCCACGATCGCCCACCAGACTGCACCGGTACGCGGTGCTGCGCCATCCACCTCGGGGGCGCAGCACGACCACGGAACGTACGGTGCCCCGGCAGGCAATGCCGCGCACGCAGGTATGCGGACGTCGCCGGCGGCCGCGGTGCAGTCGGATCCCGCCGCCCGGGCCGACCTCGACCTCGTGCACACGATGGTGCATGGCCATGCATCGATCAGCCGCACGGTGACCGACCTGCCCGACGGCATCCGCACCCTCACCGAATCCAGCGACCCGACGGTCGCCGCCGCACTGATGGCCCATGTCGGCAGCATGATGCAACGGCTGGAGAGCGGCCATGTGTTCAACCTGTTCAGCAGCACGATTCCCGTGCTGTTCGCCAATCGTGAGCGCATCGTCACCCGGTTCGAGATGACACCGCGCGGTGCGATGGTGGTCCAGACATCGACCGATCCGGTGGTCGCCGCGGCACTGCAGGCGCATGCACGCGAGGTCAGCGAACTGGCGACCGAAGGGCCGGTGGCGATGCGTCGGAACATGCAGCGGGCGATGACGAGCGGCGACAGCACGACGGCCATGCGCACGGGCGCCGGGATGGGAACGGGAACGGGAACGGGACAGCATATGCGGCAGGGCGGCGGCATGGGCATGGGCATGGACCACGGTCGTGGCGCCGGGTCGCACGCAGGGCACGAGGGCCGCAGCCATGGGTACTGAGCGCCTGCACCTGAAGACCCCGGCAGCACCCGCGGCCGTCGCCCTCCCCCGGCCGGCCCGGCGCCGGGCCCTGCACCTGTTCCCGGCAGCCGTCTGTGCCCTTGTCGGCACGATGGCCTGGGCCGGTGCGCCACGGGCAGCGAACGCGCAGACGGTCCATGACCACAAGCACGGCTTCAGCGGCGCACAC
>JBILGF010000519.1:0-2506 GCA_044351195.1 Burkholderiales bacterium | reverse complement strand
CCACGATCGCCTCGGCGCTTCGCGGCGACTCGCTGGATGAAACCATGGTCGTTCGCCTGTTCGCCGCGCGTGGCGGCGAGATTGACGAGGTGGCGGCAGCCGCGGACGAGTTGCGCCGCACGCGCAACGGCGATGCGGTCAGCTATGTGGTCAACCGAAACATCAACTACACCAACGTCTGCCACTACGGCTGCCGCTTCTGCGCCTTCTCGAAGGGACGCCACAGTGCACGACTGCGCGGGCCGGCATACGACCTCGACGATGCGGAGATCGCGCGCCGGGTGTCCGAAGCATGGTCGCGAGGTGCGACCGAAGTGTGCATGCAGGGCGGTATCCACCCCGACTACACCGGCGACACCTACCTGCATATCCTGCGCGTGGCGAAGGATGCCGCGCCGGGAATCCACGTGCATGCGTTCTCGCCCCTTGAAGTGAGCCATGGAGCAGCCACGCTCGGCCTGACGGTCGAGGCTTTCCTCGGCCGGCTGCGTGATGCCGGCCTGGGCAGCCTGCCCGGCACGGCCGCCGAGATCCTGGACGACGAAGTTCGCGACGTGCTCTGCCCGGACAAGCTGCGCACCGGCGAATGGCTCGACGTGATGGCGGCTGCGCACCGGGTCGGCCTGCACTCGACGGCGACCATCATGTTCGGCCACCTGGAACGCAGCGAACATTGGGCGCGCCATCTGCTGCGCGTGCGCGCGCTGCAGGAACGCACCGGTGGCTTCACCGAATTCGTCCCGCTGCCGTTCATCCACATGGAAGCGCCGGTCTACCTCAAGGGCCGTGCGCGCCCCGGTCCGACATGGCGCGAGGCACTCCTGATGCATGCCGTGGCCCGCCTCGCGCTGTCCCCCGTGATCGACAATATCCAGTGTTCCTGGGTCAAGCTCGGGCCGGAGGGCGTGGTCGCCGCGCTCTGCGCCGGCGTGAACGATCTCGGCGGCACGCTGATGAACGAAAGCATATCGTTCGCCGCCGGCAACCAGCATGGCCAGGAACTCGCACCGGCGGAGATGGAGGCGCTGATCCGCCGTCCCGGGCGCGAGCCGGTGCAGCGCACGACGCTCTACGGCATGGCGCCGGATGAACGTCGGGAAACGGCAGCCTTGGCACGGCCGCTGATGCCGGTGGTGCAGACCCCGCTGCGCCGACGTGCGCGTCCCGCTGCCGCGGCCACGGCCACGACGACGCATCCCCCGGCCCGGCCCGCGCCACCATCGGCGACAATTGCGGATACGGCTTACCCGACTACTACCCTGACGAACGACGCATGAACGACCCGGAAAAGTCCCCCTTCTCTCCCCTCTCCATCGCCGTTCTTGGCGGTACCGGCAAGGAGGGTTCAGGCCTTGCCTTTCGCTGGGCGCACGCTGGGCATTTGGTGACGATCGGTTCCCGCGACCCGGCGAAGGCCTCGGCCGCAGCAGCGGAACTCGATACGTTGCTGGCTGGTCGAGCGACGGTCCGGGGCAGCGACAACCATTCGGCGGCCCGCGCAGCTCAGATCGTCGTGCTCGCGGTGCCCTATGCCGCGCAGCGCGACACCGCGCTGTCGGTGAAGGACGCGCTTGAAGGCAAGGTGCTGATCGACGTGACCGTGCCGCTGGCGCCGCCGAAGGTCGACCGCGTGCAGCTGCCGGTGGGCGGGTCGGCCGTGCAGCAGTTGCAGGCCGAGCTCGGGCCGGCGGTGAAGGTGGTATCCGCCTTCCAGAACGTGTCGGCGGTGCACCTGAAGGATGTCTCGCATCCGATCGACTGCGACGTTCTGGTGTGCGGAGACGATGCCGACGCGCGTGAAGTGGCAGTCGGGCTGGCGCGCGATGCTGGCATCACTGCCTGGCACGCTGGCGTGCTGGCCAACTCGGCGGCGAGCGAGGCGCTGACCTCGGTGCTGATCGCCATCAACAAGCGCTACAAGGTGCCAGGTTCCGGCATCCGGATCACCGGCCTTCCCGGTGGCCTGCCGCGTTCCTGAACGCGGCAGCTGGCGGCATCGCGACGGGCGCATGCATTCGCACCCGCGCCTGAATGCTCCCGGCTTCTGCAACTCGATCCACGGCGATGGCCTCGCTCACCCTCACCGCACTTGACGGAATCCCGGAAGTCGTCGAAGGCGACGACCTGCCCGGCCTGGTGCGCGATGCCCTGGCGCGCACTGGCATCACCCTGCTGGACGGCGACGTGCTGGTGGTCGCGCAGAAGGTGGTGTCCAAGAGCGAGGGCCGCAGCGTGGCGCTGTCCAGCGTGGAGCCGTCATCGCGCGCCATGGAACTCGCGGCACTCACCCGCAAGGACGCGCGGCTGATCGAACTCGTGCTGCGCGAATCCGTCGAAGTGCTGCGCGCGAAACGCGATGTGATCGTGGTCGAGCATCGCCGCGGCTGGATCATGGCCAATGCCGGCATCGACATGTCGAACGTCTCGATGCCCGACATCGACACCCTCGGCGAGCATGTGCTGCTGCTTCCCGACGATCCTGATGCAAGCTGTGCGGCGATACGCA
>JBILGF010000518.1:0-2517 GCA_044351195.1 Burkholderiales bacterium | reverse complement strand
CTTGAGTGAACAGACGCGCGCCTGTGGCCAGCCCCGCTCCGAGCAGCGCGCCGCCGATCGGCAGCCAACACTGTCGATGCAGCAGCAACAGAGCGGATGCCGCCAGCGCCAGTGCGACCAGGGCAAGCAACGCCAGTCCGACCGCAGGCCTGCGCCCGCCGAACCAGAGCAGGCCGGCGAGCGCTGCGAGCAGCATCACCCAGGGCAGTGCCACTGGCCGGATCGGTCCCGGCCCGAGCAGGGTGCGCAGTGCCTGCGCATGCAGCAGCACGCCCGGCACGGTGTCCGCGTCTTCCCAGTCCGCCAGCTGCACTGGCGCGCGATGTCGATCCTCGAAGGGAAGTACGCTGCCGATCAGGACGACCTTGTCGAGCAGTGCGGCGCGCAAGCGCGGCTGGTCTCCTGCCACTGCCCAGGCATGGACTTCAACCAGCGGCAGATAGCTGAAACGCGGCCCGACGCTGTAGTCGATCAGACCGGCGGTCGGCGTGCGGCCCAGACGGCGTGCCAGCAGGCTGCTGAAGGTTTCGATGCTGCCCTCGCTGTCGCCCAGGCGCGGTGTGAGGCGCCGAACGATCGCGTCCGGGTCGACCTCCAGGGCGGCCAGCGCGCTGCCGTCAGCACCAAGCACGGTCAGATAAGGCACGAACACCGGTTTGAGTCGGCCATCGCGATCAAGGCCACGCGCGATTACCAGCGGCTGCGCGCGAGCGAGCTGCGACAGGGCACGCAGAAGCGTGCGGTCCAGATCCGGCTGGATGAAGGCGAGCGAGCGATCGGGCAGCTCGACATCGAGGCCGACGGCGCGCGGCGCCGCTTCGGACAGTGCCGAGAACAGGGTGGAGAGCCGCAGGTGCCAGAGCGCGAGCGGCTCGGGAAAGGCGCGCAGTGTCGCATCGTCGATGCCGATCACGACCACCTCGATGTCTGCCGCGCGTGGTGCGACCGCCTGCAACACGCGCTGTCCCGCATCGAGCAGCTTGTGGTCCAGCCACTGCACTGGCGAGGTGAACGGCAGCACCGCCGCACACAGACAGCACAGCGCGGCGATCCCGCGGCTGCGCGCAGCGGTGAGGATCGACCGGGACGCGGCCAGAGACTGCCCCGGGCTGGATACGGTCGACGGGTTCCCCACGCTACCAGCGCTTGGGCAACATGCGCTCGATATGCACCCGGCGCCCCTCGATCCTGATGTAGCCGCCCGAGGACAGGTCGGTGAAGATACGGCTCACCATTTCGCGCGAGCAGCCGACACGCTCGGCGATATCCTGCTGGGTGAGCAGCTCCTGCACAACCAGCTTGCCGTTCTGTTCGGTCGCCAGTTCCAGCAGCAGCCGGGCGATGCGGCCGTAGACATCGAGCAGGGCGAGATTGCGGACGTTCTCCGAGGCTTCGCGCGCACGCCGGATCAGTGTCCGGATCAGGCTGAAAGCCGCACTCGGCTCGCTGGCGATGAATTCGAGGAACGCCTGCTGGGACACGACCAACAGCTCGCAGGGCTCGAGCGTCATCACCGAGGCGGTGCGCACGCCGGAGTCGAGTGCCATCTCGCCGACATACTCGCCCGGGCCGCGGGTCGCCAGAACCACCTCGCGGCCTGCGTCGTCGCTGAGGTAGACCTTCAGCCGGCCAGACACGATCACATAGAGCCAGTCCGAGGGATCGCCCTCGGCGATGATCACAGCGTTCTTCGGATAGCAGCGGGCCGTGCCATGGGCCGCAATCAGACGGACCAACACGTCTTCAGGGAACTCGCTGTCGGTCGTCATCGCGAACGCGCTACAGCCAGTTGCCAATGACCATGAATGGCGACCAGAGCCCGGGATGTCTGTAGCGCAGGTCGGACAGCAGCAGTTGCTGCGCACGGCGCAACGCTTCGGCCTTGCTCACGCCGGGCTGTGCCAGCTGCCGATAGAACTCTCCCACCAGCACCCGGGTCGCCGCATCGCTGACCTGCCATAGCGTGGCCACGGCGCTGCGCGCACCGGCCTTGACCGCCACCCCGGCCAGACCCAGCGCGGCCCGTTCGTCGCCAGCCGCGCTCTCGCAGGCGCTGAGAAACAGCAGCTCGATCGGTTCATCGCGCAGTCGAGTCGTGCGCAACTGCTGCTCAAGCCGATCGATGGAAAGCCGTCCGTCATAGGTGAGCAGGAAGGACTGGCGCGAGTCGGCGGAGAAACGCGCATGCGAAGCGACATGGACTACCGAGACCCGCGTTTCGCGCAGGTTTGTCTCGAACGCCTGCGCGCTGAATGCCGAGTCGAGCAGCACCGACTTCGCACCGAAAGCGGCCACTTCGCTCAACTCGCCCTCGACTGCCGGCAGCGCTGTGAATCCCTGCACTGCCTGCGATACGCCCGCAGCCAGAATCGAAGTGCCCCGGCTGGCAAGTGGTCTTGGATCGACCAGCGTCAGGCTGGGCGCGATCGCCACCGCGTAACGGGCAAGCAGAAAGTCGTTGCCATCATGCAGCGCCGCCAGCGGCACGCCGCGCAAAGGCGCATCCGGAATCATCAC
>JBILGF010000003.1:0-24854 GCA_044351195.1 Burkholderiales bacterium | reverse complement strand
TCCCGCCGCGCGACCGCGCACTCGAAATCGGCCAGCGCCTGGTGCATCGTGCACAGCGCCGGGGCGTCGAGACGGGTCGCAGCGCGGAACGCCGCTTCGCCTTCGAGCAGCGCCCGCACGTCGTAGATCTCCTGCGCCTCGGCCCAGGAGATCAAGGCTACGGAAGGACCGCGATTGGGCACGAGGGTGATCAGCCTTTCGGCCGCCAGCATGCGCAGGGCTTCGCGCAGCGAGGCGCGGCTGATGTCGAGCCGCCGGCAGAGGTCGGCCTCGACCAGCCGTTCGCCCGGCTGGAACACGCCGGTGAAGATCGCCTGCCGCAGGTTCTCCGCGGCGCGATGGAGGACCGTCGCGGGCACGACCTTCAGGTCCATCGCGCGCTCCCGGTCAGCCCGCCGTGCCGCCGCCTGCCACACCCCGCTGCCGTTCGCCATGGCGCGCGAAGGTGAGGTATTCCGGGCGGAACCAGTCCTCGCGTGCGATCGCCACGCGGGCGGCCGAGGCGCGGGCCTGCGCCCGCTCGTGCGACTCGAGCGCCGCGCGGTCGCCGAGGTAGTGCAGGGTGAGGTGCGTCCATCGACCCGGGTCGCCGTCGACCACCTCGAAGCGGCGCGCCATCCACCAGTCGGGACAGGCGAGCAGCCGCGGGAGATGATCGTGGTCGTACCAGTCGTCGAACGCCGCACGGCGCGACTGCGGCACCTCGAAGAAGACTGCGAACAGCAATGGCGCCGACCATGGATCGCCGGATGCTCGGTGCTGGCGCAGCCCGCCGACCTGGTTGCAGATGTAGCGCGTGAAGCCGGCGACCCCGCCCAGCATCCTGCGCGTCTGCCCGCTCGGCTCGCCCTTCACCTTCGAATATGCGGCGGTCTTGAGATCGCCGGCATCGCCCATCTCGTAGACCGCGAGGTAGCTCGCGCTGGCGGTCGCACGGTAGCGCTGGGCACTGGCGAATCCCGGGCAGGCCATGCGCAGCGGGATGTGCTCGCCGTCGTACCAGGCGTTGAATTCGGCCTCCCAGGCAGGCTGCGGCGTCATCTCCGAGATCAGTACGGTGGAGCCTTGCAGGGGGGATGTGTTCATCAGGGTATCTGCTTCCAGCGTGGGTACGGCAGCCACCCTCGCCGGCAGGGTCAGCGGGCGTGGCGACCTCAGGGTTTGGCACCCTGCTTGACAGTATTGTCTGACAATCCTATTTTCGGCCGATACGCCCTGTCAACCGGCGCCCCGGCTGCGGCCCTGCCGCGCCCGGATGTCCGTTGCGTACTGCCGCGCCCTAAAGCCATTGCCCGAGGTTCCCGATGAAACTTACCGTGCGCCGCACGTACACCATCGTCGATACCCTGCTCGAGGAATCCGGCCGTGCCGGCGACCCGCCGCTGCGCAAGGTGGCGGCGATCGCGATCGTCGCCAACCCGCATGCCGGCGGTTACGTGGAAGACCTGAAGCCGATGATCGATGCCAGCGTCGCACTCGGTCGCCAGCTGGCCGAAGCCGCGGTCGCCGCGCTTGCGCCGTACACCGCGCAGAGCTACGGCAAGGCCGGCATCGTCGGCCTTGCCGGCGAGCAGGAGCATGCGAATGCGCTGCTCACCACTGCATTCGCCGAACCGCTGCGCCAGGCGCTGGGCGGCGGCAAGGCCTGGATCTCCTCGTACACCAAGCGCGCCGCGCCCGGCACGACCATCGACGTGCCGCTGGCCTCGAAGGACGCACTGTTCGTGCGTTCGCATTACGACGGCATGTCGGTGAACCTGCCCGACGCGCCGATGCCCGACGAGATCGCGGTGATCTTCTGCGTCGCCAATCGCGGGCGCATCAATGCACGCGTCGGCGGGCTGAAGCTGTCCGATGCCCGGGGCGAGGACGGCCTCACCTGACCACGGCCGCGTCCCGTACACCCTGCAGCGCCCGCCAGCCGGCGGGTCATCCGACATCCCCAGCCACACCCGGAGAAACCGCATGAAGACCGCCATCGTCAACCTCGGCACGATCGTCACCGGCGACTGGCGCGATCCGTTCGCCGGCGGCGACACCATCCTCATGGCAGACGGAAAGATCCTCGAGGTGGGTACCGTGTCGGCAGACAAGGTCGAAGCCTGCGACGTGGTGATCGATGCCGGCGGCGCCACCGCCATCCCGGGCCTGATCGACTCCCAGGTGCACAACACCTTCGGCGACTACACGCCGCGCCAGAAGACGGTCGGCTTCCTGGAAAGCTACGTGCACGGCGGCACGACCACCGCGATCAGTGCCTCGGAGGTGCATGTGCCGGGGCGGCCGAAAGACCCGGAGGGCGTCAAGGCACTCGCGGTCGCGGCAATGAAGTGCTTCGAGCACCTGCGCCCGGGAGGCATGAAGGTCCATGCCGGGTCGATCATCCTCGAGCCGGGACTGGTCGAGGCCGACTTCGCCGAGGTTGCATCCAAGGGCCTGTGGCTGGCCAAGGCTGGTTTCGGCGCGGTGAAGACGCCATTCGAATATGCGCCGATGATCGGCTGGGCAAAGAAGCACGGCATGATCACGACCGTCCACACCGGCGGGTCGTCGATCCCGGGTTCGTCCGGCATCTGGGCAGATCACCTGCTGGCCATGCAGCCCGACGTGTCCTTCCACATCAACGGCGGCCCGGTGGCGATGCCGGACACCGACTTCCCGCGCATCCTGCACGAGAGCACGATCGCGATGCAGGTCTGCACCGCCGGCAACCTGCGCACCCTGCTGATGCTCGGCGACATGGTGCGCGAAGCCGACCAGTTCGATCGTTTCCTGATCGCCACGGACACCCCGACCGGCTCCGGCATCATGCCGCTGGGCATGATGTACACGATCACGCACCTGGCGAGCCTCACCCAGATGCCGGTCGAGTGGGCGATCGCCGCAGCCACAGGCAACAACGCAACCATCTACCGATTGAACAGCGGCTTCCTGCGCGCCGGCAAGGATGCGGACGTGGTCATCCTGGACGCCTGTGTCGGCGGCACGAAGACCAACGCCCTGGACGCCCTGCGCAACGGCGACATCGCCGCGGTGGCTGCAGTCGTCACCGACGGCGTGCCGCGCTTCGTCGGCCGCAGCCGCAACACGCCGGCCTCGATGAAGACGGTGCGGGTGGCGAAGAGCACGTTCATGCAGAACTTCTCCGGCGAGGCGCACTGATGGCGATGGCAGGCAGCGGGCACGTGGTGATCTCCGGCGGCGGCCCGACCGGGGTAGTCGCGGCGCTCGCCTGCGCACAGCGCGGCTTCAAGGTCACCCTGCTCGAGTCGGCGCGCGAGATCGACGACAACCCGCGCGCGGCCACCACCCATCCGTCCACGCTGGAATACATCGACCGCCTCGGCTTCGTCGACGAGTTCATCGAGAAGGGCCTGGTCTGTCGCTATTTCCAGTTCTGGGATCGCGACACGCAGACCCGGGTGGCGCAGTTCGACCACGAAATCCTGAGCAGCGAAACGAAGTTCACCTTCGCCGTGCAGACCGAACAGCACAAGCTGGTGCAGATGCTCCTGCCGAAGATCGCCGCCTTCCCGGGCTGCAGCGCAGAGTTGGGCGCCGAGGTGGTCGATGCGGTGCAGGATGCCGGCAAGGTGACGATTACCGTGCGCCGCGACGGCGAACTGTCGAAGCTCGACTGCGACTGGCTGGTCGCAGCCGACGGCGGCCGCAGCACCATCCGCAAGCTGCTCGACATCCCGTTCGAGGGGTTCACCTTCCCGGAGCGCTTCACCGTTCTGACCACGGTTCACGACTTCGAACGCTCGCTGGGCTGCTGCTACCGCAACTACCTGGCCGGGTCGGAAGAGTGGGCGATGATCTTCAAGGTCGCCGGCGACGACATGAAGGGGCGCTGGCGCGCGGTGATGCCCACCCGCGAATCGGAAACCGACGAGCAGGCGCTGGCAGACGCTTCGGTGGTTGGCCGCATCCAGGGCCTCGACCGCAGCTGCACGCTCGACGACGTCGTGCATCGCAAGATCTACAACGTGCACCAGCGCATCGCCGCGAAGTTCCGTGTCGGGCGCATCTACCTCGCGGGCGATGCCTCGCACCTCAACAACCCGATCGGCGGGCTCGGGCTCAACTGCGGCATCCATGACGCAATGGAACTGGTCGACACGCTCGAGGCGGCCCGCGCGGGCGCCGGCGAAGACCGCCTGGACCGCTACGAGCGCAGGCGGCGCACGCTGAACGCCGAGTTCATCCAGGAGCAGACCATCAACAACAAGAAGCGGCTGGAAGAAAAAGACCCCGCCGCACGGCAGCGTCGTCTGGATGAACTCCGGGCCACCGAAGCCGACCCGGCAAGGCAGAAGGCCTTCCTGATGCGCAGTTCGCTGATCGCGAGCGTGCGCCGCGCGGCCACCATCGAATGAGCGCCGCGGCGCGGGCCGCGTACGAACAGAACTTCACCACCGGGGGGCGAACGATGCAGACAGCGAATATGCGCAAGCTGGCCGTGGCCGGCGCACTTGGCGTACTGCTTGGCGGCAGCGCGGTGGCAGCCGCCCAAGGCTGGCCGTCGGGCCCGATCCGCATGATGGTGCCGTTCGCACCGGGCAGCAACAACGACACCATCGGACGCCTGCTCGGCAACCAGCTGGGCAGCGCGCTCGGCTCGCCGGTGGTGGTCGAGAACCGACCCGGCGCCGGCGGCAACATCGGCGCCGAGATTGCCGCCCGGGCTGCACCCGACGGCCAGACGCTGTTCATGGGCAACAGTTCCCATGCGATCAGCGTGACGCTCTATGACAAGCTCGGCTACGACCTGCTGCGCGACTTCGCGCCGGTGACGCTGATCGGGTATGCGCCCTACTTCATCACGGTCCATCCGTCGCTGCCGGCGCGCTCGCTGCGGGAACTGGTATCGCTTGCCCGCAAGCGGCCCGGAGACCTCAACATCGGCTCCGCCGGTGCCGGCACCTACCTGTGGGTCGAACTGTTCAAGAGCGCGATGAAGATCGACGCAGCCCATGTCGTCTACAAGGGCACGCCGCAGGTGGCGGCCGCGGTGCTCAGCGGAGAAATCTCGGTCGGACTGGTAACCACCGTCAACGCGATCCCGCAGGTCAAGGCCGGCCGCCTGCGTGGTGTCGCCGTGACCGGCGAGAAGCGCTCCCCGCTCGTGCCCGACGTGCCGACGGTGACCGAAGCTGGCGAGCCGGTGCTCGAGGCCGCCACGTGGTACGGACTGCTGGTGCCGGCAGGCACCTCGAAGGACATCGTCTCGCGCCTGCATCGGGAATCGGTGAAGGCCCTGGGCCAGCCCGACCTCCGGGATCGCTTCGAACGGATGGATGTCGCCATCGCCGGTTCATCGCCCGAGCAGTTCGGCGCATTCATGCGTACCGAGATCGCGCGCTGGGGCAAGGTGGTGAAGGCTTCGGGGGCGAAACCGAACTAGCAGCACAGGGCTACACTTGGCCCCCTGCCGGCGCTGCCCGAGCGTGTGTCGTCCCGACCCGCCGACCCGCCGGCCCGCCGACCCGGAGTTCCCGAGCCGATGCATCCCGTACCGAAACCTCCCCGCGCCCTGCGCGCCACGCCGCTGCTGTCCCTGCTCCTGCTGGCCTTGCTGGCCGGATGCACGAGCCTGCCCGGGTCATCGCGGCCAGGGCAGGGAGCACCCGCCACACCGGTCGCCGCGACCGCCGGCCAGTCACCGGAGTCGTCGATCCCGTCCGAGCCCGTCCGGGAATCGGCCCCGCCTGCCGAACCCGCCGCCGTGGTTGCCGCAGCGCCCGTCGAGCCGGAAGGCCCGCCGCGCAAGGAGTTCGTGTTCGCCGTCACCAGCGGCAACCGACTGCTGCACTTCAATGCGGGACAACCCGCGCGACTGCTCTCCGCGATCCCGCTGTCGGGCCTGCGCACCGGCGAAGAGATCCTCGGCATCGACTTCCGGAAGGGGGCGGCGAGGCTCTACGCGCTCGGGCGCACCGGCAGCGAGGCCCGCCTGCTCACCATCGACACCGCCAGCGGCAAGGTGGCCGCGGTCGGCACCCGACCGCTGTTCACGCCACTGATCGGCTCGGAGTTCGGATTCGACTTCGACCCCGCGTCCGACCGGATCCGCGTGGTCAGCGACAAGGGCCAGAACCTGCGCCTGAATCCGGACACCGGCGCGGTCATCGACACCCAGCCGGCGAGCCCCGGCCTGGAACTCGACAGCGAACTCGCCTACGAGAAAAAGGACGCGCAAGCCGCCCGCCGGCCGTGGATCGCCGCGACGGCCCATGCTCCGATGCGGAAGAACGACCGGGCTGCCACGACCTACGCGATCGACGCGATGACCGGCACGCTGGTGCTGCAGGGAAGCCGCGCCGGTGAAAAGCCGCTGGTGCCGGCGGATACCGGCCGCCTGCGCACGATCGGCACCCTCGGGCTGGGCAGCGCCGAGCGAGTCGGGTTCGACATCGCAGAGCAGACGGGCGCGGCGTTCGTCTCGGTGACCCGTCCGGGTGGAAGCCGCTCGACGTTCCACCTGCTGGACCTGTCGACCGGCAAGGCAACCTTTATCGGCACCATCGGCGGCGGCGAGGCGGTACGCGGGATCGCAACCGTGCCGTGACCATACCGTGACCGAGGCACCGGCAAAGGCGCCGGGCAAAGGGCACAATCCGGCACGCATCCGAACACGCCACCCGCATCCAGAACCCCCGGAGCACCACCCATGCCGATCAAGGTTTTCGCCAGCAACAGCGTACGCGGGGCAGTCGAAGCACTGCTGCCCGGCTTCGAACGGTCAGGCGGTGGCTACATCGACATCGTGTTCGAACCGGCCAAGGCAATCCTGCGGCGGATCGCCGCTGGCGAAGTGGCCGATGTCGCGCTGCTGGGCACGCCGACACTTCAAGACCTCGTCGCGCAGGGCGTGATCGACCGCTCGAGCGTGCGTCCGGTGGCGAGCTCCGGGGTCGGCGTCGGCGTCAAGTCCGGCACCCCGCATCCGACGATCGACACGGTCGAGGCGTTCCGGCAGATGCTGCTCGAAGCCGAATCCATTGCCCACACCACCGAAGGGGCGAGCGGCATCTACTTTTCGGGCCTGATCGACACCCTCGGCCTGGGGGAACAGGTGCGGCCGAAGACGCGTACCCGTCCCGGCGGCCTGATCGGCGAAGTGCTGGTGGCGGGCGGCGCGCAGGTCGGCATCCAGCAGATCTCGGAACTGCGAGCGGTACCGGGCGTGGATGTCGTCGGACCGCTGCCGGCACCGATCCAGCAGACATTCGAAAACTCGGCCGGTGTGTTTTCCGGCTGTGCCGACCCGGCCGCTGCGGCTGGACTGATCGCCTTCCTCACCTCGGCGCAGGCAGCACCGGTCTACGAGGCGCATGGCCTGTCAGCGGTCTGGCGAGCGGAACCGTAAGGGCGGAAGGGACGACCTGCGATGGACGAAACGACATTCGAGGCATTCCGGCAATGGGTGGGACATCGGCGCGAGGAACATGACACGATCACCGCCTGGCCGGTCAGGGCGATGAACGCAACCCTCGACCGGGTGGTCGGCGAAACCGTGCCCGGCGACGAACTGGCCCCGGCCTGGCACTGGCTGTACTTCCTCGAAGCGCGTCCGGCCTCGCAGATCGGGGCGGACGGCCATCCCGAGCGTGGCGACTTCCTGCCCCCGGTGCCGCTGCCTCGACGCATGTGGGCGGGTGGCCGGATCGAATGGCGCTCGCCGCTGCGGGTGGGCGACCGTGCAACCCGGCTGTCGGAGATCGTCTCGATCGAACCCAAGCGCGGGCGTACCGGAACGCTGGTGTTCGTGACCGTACGCCACACGATCTCGACGGCGGCCGGCGTGTCGATCGTCGAAGAGCACGACATCGTCTACCGCGAGGCGGCAAGGCCGGGCGATCCGGCGCCGCAACCGCGCCCCGGTCCGGCCGGCGCCGTCTGGGCCCGCACCCTGACCCCGGATGAAGTGATGCTGTT
This sequence comes from Burkholderiales bacterium, assembly GCA_044351195.1. Classification (GTDB taxonomy): domain Bacteria; phylum Pseudomonadota; class Gammaproteobacteria; order Burkholderiales; family CAIKXV01; genus CAIKXV01. The sequence goes on along the minus strand of JBILGF010000003.1, from coordinate 16,913 downwards.
CCGGTACTCGGCCCTGACCTTCAACGGCCACCGGATCCACTATGACTCGCCCTACGTGACCGGCACCGAGGGCTACCCCGGGCTGGTGGTGCACGGACCGCTGCAGGCGACACTGCTGCTCGACCTGGCGCGCGAGCATGCGCCCCCGGGCCGCCGGCTGGCGAAGTTCGAGTACCGGGCGCTGGCGCCGACCTTCCATGGGCAGCCGCTTGCGCTGAGCGGCATTCCGGCGCCCGACAGCCGATCGGCCCTGGTCTGGGCCGCCAGTCAGGATGGCGGACAGACGATGGCAGGCACCGTTTCGTACGACTGAGCACGCCGCTCGGGCGCAGCTCACGAAAAGCGACCGGCATTTCGACGTAACCAGTTGAAGCAGCGCGGAATCCTTGCATAATGGGGCTTCGCGGCGATACAGCCTGCACCGGCGCCGCTCAAGCGGCTCCTGTAACGGCCGTTACAGGACCTGCAGGGTATTCCACCCTCGCCGAGCCTCCATGCCTTCGACAACCGACACCTATCCCCCCCCGACCGTGCAGCCGCCGCAGGCAGGCCAGGCCGCCCCGGCGCGCGCTGCGCGCGCAGCGTCCACGATCGCCGCGACACCGGTCGGGCGCAAGGTGTCGATCGATGCCGTCGCCGCCGACCTTCTTGCCGACGGCATCATCGACGCCGAACAGGCCGGGCTGCTGACTCGGGGCGGTCGATTCAGCCGGTCCGAACTGCATCCGCTGTCCATCGTCGCCGACCAGAAATGGAAGGATCCGCGGCCCGGGGGCAAGGTGCTCGCGCTCGACACCCTGACCGAGTGGTTCGCCGGGAAGGCCGGCCTGCCCTACCTGAAGATCGACCCGTTCAAGATCGACTTCGCCGGCGTCACCCAGATCGTGTCCAACGCCTACGCCACACGGTTCCGCATCCTGCCGGTGGCGGTGTCGCCGCGCGAGGTCACGCTCGCGGTGTGCGAGCCGTTCATCCATGAATGGGAGCCCGAGCTCAGGCACATCCTGAAACGCGACGTGAAGCGGGTGATCGCCAGCCCGGTCGAGATCAGCAACTACCTGGTCGAGTTCTACACCATCGCCAGGTCGGTGAAGGGCGCATCCGCGGCGCAGGGTGGCGCGATGTCCGACCTCGCCAACTTCGAGCAGCTGGTCCAGCTCGGCAAGAAGGGGGCACTCGATGCGAACGACGCGCATGTCGTGTCGCTCACCGACTGGCTGATGCACTACGCGTTCGAGCAGCGCGCAAGCGACATCCACCTCGAGCCCCGGCGCGAAGTGAGCAACATCCGATTCCGGATCGACGGGGTGATGCACCAGGTCTACCAGGTGCCCACGCCGGTGATGGCCGCCATGACCAGCCGCATCAAGGTACTCGGCCGGATGGACGTGGTCGAGAAGCGCCGCCCCCAGGACGGGCGCATCAAGACCGTGGCCTCCGACAACCAGGAGATCGAACTGCGGCTGTCGACGATGCCCACCGCCTTCGGCGAGAAGCTGGTGATGCGCATCTTCGACCCCGAGGTACTGCTGCGCGAATACAAGGATCTCGGCTTCTCCGACGAAGACCTCTCGAAGTGGAACGGCATGGTGTCCCGGCCCAACGGCATCGTGCTGGTCACCGGGCCCACCGGCTCGGGCAAGACGACCACGCTCTACTCGACGCTGAAGCACCTGGCCAACGAAGAGGTCAACATCTGCACGGTCGAAGACCCGATCGAGATGGTCGAACCCTCGTTCAACCAGATGCAGGTGCAGCACAACATCGGGCTGGACTTCGCCAGCGGCATCCGCACGCTGCTGCGCCAGGATCCGGACATCATCATGGTCGGCGAGATCCGCGACCAGGAGACCGCCGAGATGGCGATCCAGGCCTCGCTCACCGGCCACCTGGTACTGTCCACGCTGCACACGAACGATGCGCCGTCGGCGATCACCCGGATGCTCGACATCGGCGTGCCGCCCTACCTGCTGCACGCGACCGTGCTCGGCGTGATGGCGCAGCGCCTGGTGCGTACGCTGTGCCCGCACTGCAAGGAACCCGGCCCGCTCGACGAGGCGGCATGGAACCTGCTCGTCGCTCCTTGGAAGGCCAAGAAGCCCGACACGGTCTACCACGCGCGTGGCTGCCTCGAATGCAGGATGACTGGGTTCCGCGGCCGCGCTGGCATCTACGAGATGATGGTGCTGTCGCCCAACCTGCGCCGGGTGATCCATGCCGACTGCGACCTGCTCGAACTGGCCGAGCAGGCGGCGCGCGATGGCATGAAGCCGCTGCGCATCAGTGGCGCCATGAAGGTCGCCGCCGGGCTCACCACGGTCGAGGAAGTGCTCAAGGTCGCCCCGCCGCAGGCCGACGAACGTTCTGGCGCACGCCGCCATTGACCCGCGACGACAGGGCTCCCGGATCCGCGCGATGAACCACCCGTTCCCTCCCGGGCCGCATGCAGTCCGACCCGTCCCGTCCGTCCTCGCGCGCACGCCGGCAGGCAGCGACGACCGCTACCGGGCCGCCTTCGACCACGCCGGCGCCGGCATTGCCCAGATGGATGCCGACGGCCACGGGCTGGGCGTCAACCGCGCCCTGTGCGAGATGCTCGGCTACACCGAAGACGCGTTCCTCGCGCTACCGCCCGACGCCCTGTGCCATGCGGACGAGGCCGACGCGATCAGGCAGGAACGGAACCGGCTGCTGCGCGGCGAAGTGCGCTGCTCGACGATGGAGCGGCGCTACCGCTGCCGCGACGGCCGCTGGATCTGGGCACACGTGACCAGCACCGTCGTCGAGCGCGATGACGGCACGCCCGCCTGCACCATCGCGGTCATCCACGATGTCACCGCGCGCAGGATCGCCGACGCTGCGCTGCGCGCAAGCGAGGATCGACTCCGGGCGACCTTCGAGCAGGCGCCGCTGGCGATCGCGTTTTCGACGCCGACCGGCGGCTGGCTGCGCGTCAATCGCCGTTTCGTCGAGATGTTCGACTACCCGCCAGAGGCATTCGACAGCCTGACCTGGCGCGACCTGAACCACCCGGACGAGTTCTCGGCGCGCGAGCGCAACGTCCGCCGCCTGCTGGACGGGGAGGTGGAGACGCTCACCCGCGAGAAGCGCTACCTGCGCAGGGGCGGCATCGAGTTCTGGGGTGAGGTCACGATCTTTGCCATGCGCACGGCGGACGGCAGCGTCGACTACATGGTGACCTCGATCGAGGACATCACCGAGCGACGACGTGCGGCCGATGCGATCCGCGACAGTGAATCCCGATTCCGCAGCCTGATCGAATTCTCTTCCGACTGGTACTGGGAGCAGGACGACCAGCTGCGCTTCACGGCGATGTCCGGTGGCGCGGTCGCTGCGCGCGACCTGGTGGCCGAGGACTGTCTCGGACGCCACCTGTGGGACCTGCCCTGGCTCGATGGTCCGGATGCCGTGCGCTGGAGCGAGCACCAGTCCCGGGTTGCGCGCCGCGAGCCGTTCCGCGACTTCGTGCTGTCGTGGCGCACCTCCGATGGCAGGGTGCGCCATGTGTCGATCAGTGGCGGGCCGATCTTCGCCGAGGACGGCACCTTCCGCGGCTATCGCGGCGTGTCGAGCGATGTCAGCAGCCGCGTCGCCTACGAACAGCGCCTGCGCGAGCGCGAAGCCGAGAACCGCCTGCTCGCCGAGATCGTCGCGCAGAGCCAGGACGCGATCGTCACGCGCGACCTCGACAACCGGATCACCACCTGGAACGCCGGTGCAAGCCGGCTGTTCGGCCATGCCCCGGCCGAGGCGATCGGACGCGACGCGGCAGAACTGCTGTCGATCGATCCTTCGCCGGCGAACGTCGCGCGCCACATCGAGCGGCTGCGCACCGGAGCATCGATGACCCGCCGCACGCGCGGGCGTACTGCCGACGGACGGTTGCTCGACCTCGAAATCAGCCTGTCTCCCCTGCGCGATGCCGAGGGCCGGCTGGTCGGCCAGATCACCAGCTCGCGCGACCTGACCGAGCGCATTGAAACCGAGCAGGCACTGCGCGAAAGCGAGGCGCGCAACCGCCTGCTGGCCGCCGTGGTCGACCAGACCACCGAGGCGATCATCACCAAGGACCTCGACAACCGGGTGCTCACCTGGAACCGCGGCGCCACGGCGCTGTTCGGCTATGCCGCCGAGGAGGCGATCGGGCGCAACATTTCCACCCTGGTCATCCCGGGCGCCGACGCAGCGCGCATCGCCGATGCCCTGTCGGACACCCGGGCCGGTCGCAAGCATTCCCGATTCGAGGCGCGGCGCGCGCGCAACGGACGCACCTTCGACGTCGAGGTCTCGTACTCGCCGCTGTACTCGGCCGAGGGCGCGCATATCGGCGAGGTCAGCATCGCACGCGATATCACCGCCCGCCTTGCCGCCGAGCGTGCACTGCGCGCGAGCGAGGCGCGCAACCGCCTGCTTGCCGCGGTGGTCGAGCAGAGCTCGGAAGCCATCGTCATCAAGGACCTCGACAACGTCATCCTGTCCTGGAACGCAGGCGCCGGGCACATCTATGGCTGGAGCGCTGCCGAGGCGATAGGCAGGAACATCACCCTGCTGGTGCGTCCGGCAGCCTCGGGCGCCGACGTCGCGCGCCGGATCGCCCTGCTGCGGCGCGGCGAGCCTGGCGCCTGGCGCACCGTGAGCCACCGGCGCGACGGCACGAAGATCCATGTCGACGTCAGCGTATCGCCGCTGCACGACGAAAGCGGCCGCCACATCGGCGAGATCACGATGGTGCGCGACATCACCGAGCGGGAACAGGCGGAGTCCGCGCTGCGCGCGACCCAGGCCCGCAACCGGGAGCTCGCGCTGATCGTCGACCAGAGCTACGACGCGATCATCACCAAGGACACGGCCAACCGCATCCTGACCTGGAACCAGGGGGCAGAGCGCGTCTTCGGCTGGTCCGCCGACGAGGTCCTGGGACGCGACTTCCTCGCGCTGACCAAGCTCGACGCCAGCGAGGAAAGAAGCCAGGCGGTGATCGCCCGCATCGGAACGCGCAAGGCCAAGACCTGGCAGACCGTCCGCACCACCAAGAGCGGCCGGATGATCCATGTCGAAGTCACGGTATCGCCGTTGTTCGACGACGACGGCAAGCACCTGGGCGAGATCAGCATCAACCGCGACATCAGCCAGCGCGTGCAGGCCGAGGAGGCGCTGCACGACCACCGCCTGTTCCTCGAGCAGGCCCAGGAGATCGGCGGCATCGGCAGCTGGGCGCTGTCCCTGGCCGACGGCAGGCTCACCTGGAGCGACGAGACGGCGCGCATCTTCGGCCTCGCGCCCGGCACCTTCGACGGGCGCGAGGCAACCTTCTACGCGCGCGTCCATCCTGATGATGCAGGCCGGGTCCGCGCGGAAAAGGCGCTGGCCCAGAGCACGCACATGCCATTCACCAGCGAGTTCCGCATCCTGCGTCCGGATGGCACCCAGCGCTGGGTCTGCGAACATGCCGCGATCATCTGCGACGACGAAGGCCATGCGCTGCGCGTGCTGGGCGTCGTACAGGACATCACCGAGCAGCGCGCCACCCAGGCGCGCATCGAGTTCCTCGCCACCCGCGACCCGCTGACCGAACTGCCCAACCGGCTGCTGCTGCGCGACCGACTCACCCACAGCATGGCCAGTGCCGCGCGCAACGCCACGCAACTGGCCTTGTTGTTCATCGATCTCGACCGCTTCAAGACCATCAACGATTCACTCGGGCACCGGATCGGCGACGAACTGCTGAAGCAGGTCGCGCGGCGCCTCGCGCGCTGCTTGCGCACCGAGGACACGCTGGCACGTCTGGGCGGGGACGAGTTCGTCGTGCTGCTGCAGGGGCTGAACGATTCCCAGGGCGCATCGCAGGTTGCGCGCAAGGTGCTGAAGGCACTGACACGCCCCTACCTGATCGAAGGCCACCAGCTGTCCACATCGTGCAGCATCGGCATCAGTCTGTACCCGAATGACGGCACCGATGCACAGACGCTGATGAAGAACGCAGACGCGGCGATGTACCACGCCAAGGAAAGCGGCCGCGGCAACTACCGGTATTTCTCCGTCGAGCTGCATTCACGGGCGGTCGAGCGGCTCTCGATCGAGACGGCGCTGCGTCGTGCGCTCGAGCGCGACGAGTTCGAGCTGCACCTCCAGCCGCAGGTGCGAATAGGCGATTCCCGGATAGTCGGCATGGAGGCGCTGCTGCGCTGGAACCACCCGGAGCAGGGCCTCCTGGCCCCCGACCGGTTCATCCGCATCGCCGAAGAGAGCGGGCTCATCGTGCCGCTCGGCGAATGGGTGCTCGACAAGGCCTGCGCCCAGATGCGCACCTGGCTGGAGGCCGGGTTACGGCCACCGCGGCTGGCGGTGAACGTCTCGGTGGGCCAGTTGTCGCGCGGCTTCGTGCGCAGCGTCGGACGTATCCTGCAGGCGTACCGCATCGACGGCAGCCAGATCGAGCTCGAGATGACCGAGAGCCTCCTGATGCAGCATGTGGACGACAACGTGAAGCTGCTGCAGCGGCTGAGCGACCTGGGCGTGCAGGTCGCGCTCGACGATTTCGGCACCGGCTACTCGTCGCTCGCCTACCTGAAGAAATTCCCGATCGATGCGCTGAAGATCGACCGCACCTTCGTGCGCGACATCGTCGAAGACCCGGACGACTCTGCGATCACCGCGGCGGTGGTATCGATCGGCCACCACATGGAGCTGCGCGTGGTCGCCGAGGGGGTTGAGACTGCGGCGCAGTTGTCGATACTGCAGTCCATGGGCTGCGACGAATACCAGGGCTACCTGTTCAGCCGCCCGCTGCCGGTGGGCACGTTCGCCGAACGGTTCCTGGCCGCCGGCATGGCCGCGAGCCCGGCCAGCCCCGAGACCGTGCCTCGGGCCCGGGTCTAGCCAGCCCTCAGCGCGCGAGCGAGCGCATCGCGCGGTCGAGCCCGTCCAGGCTCAGCGGGAACATCCGGTCGCCCATCAGCCGGCGGGTGAGCGCGATCGACTCGTGGTACTCCCAGCGCGACTCCGGCTGCGGATTGATCCATGCAGCATGGCTGTAGACATCGAGCAGCCGCTGCAGCCAGGCGGCACCCGGTTCGTCGTTGTTGTGCTCCACGCTGCCCCCGGCGAGCAGGATCTCGTAGGGGCTCATCGTCGCGTCACCGACAATCACCAGCTTGTAGTCGTTGCCGAACCTGTGCAGCACGTCCATGAGGCGCGTGCGCTCGTCGAAGCGACGGCGGTTGTCCTTCCACACCGACTCGTAGACGAAGTTGTGGAAGTAGAAGTACTCGAGGTGCTTGAATTCGCCGCGTGCGGCCGAGAACAACTCTTCCACGACCCGGATGTAGTCGTCCATCGAGCCGCCGACATCGAGGAACAGCAGCACCTTGACCGCGTTGTGCCGCTCGGGCACCAGCTTGAGGTCGAGCCAGCCGGCGTTGCGCGCGGTCGAGCGGATCGTGTCGTCGAGGTCGAGTTCCTCGGCGGCGCCCTCGCGCGCGAAGCGGCGCAGCCGGCGCAACGCCACCTTGATGTTGCGCGTGCCCAGTTCCACCTCGGAATCGAAGTTGCGGAACTCGCGCCGGTCCCAGACCTTCACCGCGCGCCGGTTGCGCGATTCGTGCTGGCCGATGCGCACGCCCTCCGGGTTGTAGCCATAGGCGCCGAACGGGCTGGTGCCGGCGGTACCCACCCATTTCGATCCGCCCTGGTGGCGCCCCTTCTGCTCCTCGAGGCGCTGGCGCAGGGTCTCCATCAGCTTGTCCCAGCCGCCCAGCGACTCGATCAGCTTCTTCTCGTCTTCGGTCAGCAGCTTCTCGGCCTGGCGGCGCAGCCATTCGTCGGGAATCGCGGTGCGCAGGTCCGGCGACTGCGACACGACACCCTTGAAGTACGCGCCGAACACCCGGTCGAAGCGGTCGAGGTTGGATTCGTCCTTCACCAGCGCGGTGCGCGCGAAGTAGTAGAACTCGTCCATGCTGCCCCATGCGACATGGCGCTGCAGCCCCTCGATCAGCGTGAGGAACTCGCGCAGCGAGACCGGCAACCCCGCCTTCTTCAGCTCGAACAGGAAGTCGATCAGCATCGCGTGCTGCGCTCAGCCCTTGCGCCGCGACATGAAGATCAGCCGTTCGAACAGGTGCACGTCCTGCTCGTTCTTGAGCAGTGCGCCATGCAGCGGCGGCAGGATCTTGCCGTTGTCGTTGCTGCGCAGCGCCTCGGCGGGTATCTCTTCGGCCATCAGCAGCTTGAGCCAGTCGAGCAGTTCCGAGGTGGACGGCTTCTTCTTCAGGCCTGGCATCTCGCGCAGCTCGAAGAACGCCTCCATCGCCTCGCGTACCAGCGCCTGCCTGATGCCCGGGAAATGGACGTCGACGATCTGCGCCATCGTGTCGCGGTCGGGGAAGCGGATGTAGTGGAAGAAGCAGCGGCGCAGGAACGCGTCGGGCAATTCCTTTTCGTTGTTGCTCGTGATGATGATCAGCGGCCGGTGCGTCGCACGCACCAGCTGGCGCGTCTCGTGGACGTAGAACTCCATGCGGTCGAGTTCGCGCAGCAGGTCGTTCGGGAACTCGATGTCCGCCTTGTCGATCTCGTCGATCAGCACCACCGACGGCTCGGCGCAGTCGAACGCCTCCCACAGCTTGCCGCGCACGATGTAGTTGGCGATGTCGGCGACCTTCGCCTCGCCCAGCTGCGAATCGCGCAGGCGCGACACCGCGTCGTACTCGTACAGGCCGTGCTGGGCCTTGGTGGTCGACTTCACATGCCATTCGAACAGCGGCCGGCCGAGCGCGCTGGCCACCTCTTCGGCCAGCAGGGTCTTGCCGGTGCCGGGCTCGCCCTTGATCAGCAGCGGGCGCTGCAGCGTGACCGCGGCATTGACCGCCATCTTCAGGTCGTTGGTGGCGATATAGCGTTCGGTACCGGTGAACATCGTGTCGGGCCTCTGGGCGGGTCTGCAGGGGTGGGGATACGGCATGGGGGATGCGGAGTACGGCGGGGAGCAGCCGGGCGCGGTGGGGAAGCGTAGCCCCGCCCATTATAGGGCCGGGGCTACAATCCCTTCCCAGACCATCGCCGTGCAACTCTGCGTATCGCCGACCATGCCCCGCTTCGCCGCGAACCTCTCCTTCCTGTTCCACGAAGTACCCTTCGAGCAGCGGTTCGCGCGCGCCGCGGCCGCCGGCTTCGCGGGGGTCGAGTACTTCTTTCCCTATGCGCTGCCCGCCATGCGCATCGCCGGCCTGCTCGAGCAGCATCGACTGACGCAGGTGCTGTTCAACCTGCCCGCCGGCGACTGGGAGTCCGGCGAGCGCGGCATCGCGACCCATCCGGGCCGGGTCGCGGAGTTCCGCGACGGCGTCGCCCTCGCGCTCGAATACGCCGTCGCGCTCGGCTGCACGCAGGTGAACTGCCTTGCGGGCATTCCGCCCGCCGATGCAGACCCGCAGGCGGTGCGCGACACCTTCGTCGAGAACCTGCGCTACGCGGCGGGGCAGGCCGCGGCCGCTGGCGTGCGCATGCTGTCCGAGCCGATCAACAGCCGCGACATGCCCGGCTTCTACCTGAACCGCTCGGCACAGGCGATCGAGCTGTTCGACGAGGCCGGCAGCGACAACCTCTACCTGCAGTACGACATCTACCACATGCAGGTGATGGAGGGCGATCTCGCGCCGACCCTCTCGCGCCTGCTGCCGCGCATCGCGCACATGCAGTTCGCCGACACGCCGGGGCGGCACCAGCCGGGCACCGGCGAGATCAACTTTCCGTTCCTGTTCGCGCACGTCGACCGCATCGGCTACACCGGCTGGATGAGCGCGGAATACAAGCCGCTGGGCGGCACCGACGCAAGCCTCGGCTGGCTTGCTCCCCGGCCTGCAACGCTGCAGGCCTGAACCACACCCGGAGGACATCGACATGGCAGACATCGGATTCGTGGGCCTGGGCATCATGGGCAGGCCGATGGCGCTCAACCTGATCAAGGGCGGGCACACGCTGTTCCTGCACAGCCGCAGCGGCGTGCCGGCAGAGCTGACCGCCGCCGGTGGCAAGGCCTGCAGCAGTGCCGCCGAGGTGGCGCGTGCCGCCGATATCGTGATCACGATGGTGCCCGACACCCCGGATGTCGAGCGCGTGCTGTTCGCCGGGGACGGCGTCGCCGCGGGACTGTCGAAGGGCAAGGTGGTGGTCGACATGAGTTCGATCTCGCCGATCGAGACGAAATGCTTCGCGGCACGCATCGAATCGCTGGGCTGCGACTATGTCGATGCCCCGGTGTCCGGCGGCGAGGTCGGCGCGAAGGCGGCGAGCCTCACCATCATGGTGGGCGGAAAGCCCGATGTGTTCGACCGGGTGAAGCCGCTGTTCGACCTGATGGGAAAGAACATCACCCGGGTCGGCGGCATCGGCGACGGGCAGACGTGCAAGGTCTGCAACCAGATCATCGTCGCGCTCAACATCGAGGCGGTGGGCGAGGCGCTGCTGTTCGCGGCCAAGGCCGGTGCCGATCCGGCCAAGGTGCGCGAGGCGCTGATGGGCGGCTTTGCCGCCTCGCGCGTGCTCGAGGTGCACGGCGACCGCATGGTCAAGCGCACCTTCGACCCGGGCTTCCGCATCGAACTGCACCAGAAGGACCTGGCGCTTGCGCTGGCCGGCGCGCGTGCGATGGGCATGAGCCTGCCCAACACCGCCACCGCACAGGAACTGTTCAGCGCCTGCAGCGGCATGGGCGGCGCGAAATGGGACCACTCGGCGATGGTGCGCGCGCTCGAGGCACTGGCCGGGAAGCCGGTCGCGTGACGCCGGCGCCCGCCGCACGGGCGCGCGCCCGCAGGCATGGCACGCCGAAGTCGGTGTGCCGTTGAGCGCGCCGCGCGCACTGCTCGAGGCGATGTTCCGCGCCGCGGTGTCGGCGGCCGACCCGATGCGCTGCGTGCCACCGGCACTGCCGACGCTGCCCCGGACCGGACGTACGATCGTCATCGGCGCGGGCAAGGCAGCGGCCTCGATGGCGCGCGCGGTCGAAGCAGCATGGGCGTCGGATCTCGATCGCATCGAAGGACTGGTGATCACCCGCTACGGCCATGCACTGCCCTGCCGGAAGATCGAGGTCGTCGAAGCGGCGCACCCGGTGCCCGATGCGGCTGGCGTGGCCGGCACCGAGCGCCTGCTGCACCGGGTATCCGGCCTCACTGCAGATGACCTCGTGCTCTGCCTGATCTCGGGCGGCGGGTCCGCGCTGCTCGCCTGCCCGCCACCGTCGGTGACGCTGGAAGACAAGCAGTCGCTGTCGCGCGCGCTGCTCGCCTCGGGCGCGGACATCGCCGAGATGAACTGCGTGCGCAAGCACCTGTCGCGCATCAAGGGCGGCCGCCTCGCGCTGGCCTGCCATCCGGCGCGGCTGGTGACTCTGGCCATCTCCGATGTCCCCGGCGATGGCCTGGACACGATCGCCTCCGGCCCGACGGTGGCCGACCCCACCACCGCGGCCGACGCGCTGCGGGTGCTGTCGAAGTACGCCCTGAGCGAACCGGCCAGCGCACTCGCCTTCCTGCACACCGCCGAGGCAGAGACACCCAAGCCCGGCGATCCTCGGCTGGCGGACGCCATCACCCGGCTGGTAGCCCGGCCGCAGGATGCGCTCGCGGCCGCGGCCGAGGTCGCGCGCGCAGCGGGCTATGCACCGCTGATCCTGGGCGACGCCATCGAGGGCGAAGCTCGGGAAGCCGCCCGGGTGCTGGGCGCGATCGCCATGCAGGTCGTGCGCCACGGCCAGCCGTTGCCGCCGCGCTGCGTGCTGCTGTCCGGCGGCGAAACCACGGTGACCGTGCACGGCCGGGGCCGGGGCGGGCGCAACGTCGAGTTCCTGCTGGCCCTGGCCGGCGTGCTGCGCGGCCAGCCCGGCGTGCATGCGATCGCAGCCGATACCGACGGCATCGACGGCGCCGGGCCGGCCGCCGGCGCGCTGATCGGTCCCGACACCTGGCTGCGCGCGCACGAGGCCAGCCTCGACCCCGCCGCGATGCTCACCGACAACGACGGCCACACCTTCTTCGAGCACCTCGGCGACGCGCTGGTCACCGGCCCCACCCACACCAACGTCAACGACTTCCGCGCCATCCTCATCGACCCGTAATTGGGGTCAGACACCGTAAATGGGGTCAGACACCATTTTCTGCGTAAGTGGTGTCTGACCCCAATTTTCAATGCCGGGGTTGGACCCGGATGCGCGCCGGCCGTACGCCCCGCGTCGCCGCCCGGCCGGCGTCCGGACGGCTTACCATTGGCCTGCGCGGCCCGAACGGCCGGAACATCCCAGAGACCCGAACGGCCGAGGACGACACCTGATGGACACGTTTGCCGCAGCGGCAACCGGCCGCGATGCGCTGGTCTCGAAGCTGCGCGCGCTGCTGCCGGAAGGTTCGGTGCTGCATACCGACGAGGCGCAGCGGCCCTACGAATGCGACGGGTTGACGCTGTTCCGGCAGTTGCCGCTGGCCACCGTGCTGCCGTCGACCGAGGAACAGCTGGTGTCGGTGCTCCGTCTGTGCCGCGAGGCCGGCATCCCGATCGTGCCGCGCGGTGCGGGCACCGGCCTGTCCGGCGGTGCCACGCCGCATGCCCATGGCGTGCTGCTGTCCACCGCGAAGATGAGCCGCATCCTGGCGATCGATCCGCTCGCCCGCACCGCGCGCGTGCAGCCCGGCGTACGCAACCTCGCGATCTCGGAAGCTGCCGCCAGGCATGGCCTCTACTATGCTCCCGACCCGTCGAGCCAGATTGCCTGCTCGATCGGCGGCAACGTCGCCGAGAATTCCGGCGGCGTGCACTGCCTCAAGTACGGCCTGACCGTGCACAACGTGCTGCGCGTGCGTGCGGTGACCATCGACGGTGACATCGTCGAGTTCGGCAGCGGCGCGCTCGACAGCCCGGGTCTGGACCTGCTCGCCGTGCTGATCGGCAGCGAGGGCATGCTGGCCGTCACCACCGAAGTCACCGTGAAGCTGATCCCGAGGCCGCAGCTTGCCCGCTGCATCATGGCGAGCTTCGGCGATGTCGGCGTGGCCGGCGATGCGGTGGCGAAGCTGATCGCCGCCGGCATCATCCCGGCCGGCCTCGAGATGATGGACCAGCCGGCCACGCGCATGGTCGAGCCGTTCGCCAACGCCGGCTACGACCTTGACGCGGCGGCGATCCTGCTGTGCGAGGCCGACGGCACGCCGGAAGAAGTCGAGGAAGAGATCGCCCGCATGTCCGAGGTGCTGCGCGCGGCCGGCGCGACCGGCCTGCGCGTGTCCGGCTCCGAGGCCGAGCGCCTGCGCTTCTGGGCCGGTCGCAAGAACGCCTTCCCGGCTGCCGGCCGGGTGTCGCCCGACTACTACTGCATGGACGGCACCATCCCGCGCCGCCGGCTCGGCGAGATGCTGCGCGCGATCCAGCAGATGGAAACGAAGTACGACCTGCGCTGTCCCAACGTGTTCCATGCCGGCGACGGCAACCTGCATCCGCTGATCCTGTTCGATGCCAACGATGCGTCATCCCTGGCTCGTGCAGAGGCCTTCGGCGCCGACATCCTCGAGTTGTGCGTGAAGCTGGGCGGCACCGTCACCGGCGAGCACGGCGTGGGCCTCGAGAAGATCAACCAGATGTGCGTGCAGTTCGCCGCCGACGAGCGCGCGCAGTTCTTCGGGGTGAAGCGGGCATTCGATCCGCACGGCCTGCTCAATCCCGGGAAATGCATCCCGACCCTGCATCGCTGCGCCGAGCATGGCCGGATGAAGGTGCATGGCGGCGCCCTGCCGCATCCGGAACTGGAGCGCTTCTGAACATGGCACTGGTCGACGGTGCTGCCGAACTGGCCGCGCGGGCCGGCGAGGCCTGCGCGCGCGGCCAGCGTCTGCGCATCCGCGGCGGCGGCACCAAGGACTGGTATGGCGAGCCAGCGGCCGAAGGCAGCGCCGAGACGATCCTCGACACGCGCGTGCATGCCGGCATCGTCGAGTACGACCCGAGCGAACTGGTGATCACTGCCCGCTGCGGCACGCCGCTGGCCGAACTCGAGGCAGCACTCGCCGCCAGCGGCCAGATGCTCGCCTGCGAGCCGCCGCACTTCGGCCCGCAGGCAACCGTCGGCGGCTGCGTCGCAGCCGGCCTGTCCGGCCCGCGCCGCGCCACCTCGGGCAGCGTGCGCGACTTCGTCCTGGGCGCGAAGCTGATCAATGGCCGCGGCCAGCACCTGGCCTTCGGCGGCCAGGTGATCAAGAACGTCGCCGGCTACGACGTGAGCCGGCTGCTCGCCGGATCGCTCGGCATCCTGGGCGTGATCACCGAGGTATCGCTCAAGGTAGTGCCCCTGCCGAGCGCCGAGATCAGCCTGCGCTTTGACGGCATCACGCAGGCCGAGGCGATCGACCGCCTGAACCGCTGGGCGGGCCAGCCGCTGCCGCTGTCGGCGTCCGCATGGTCGGCCGGCACGCTGCACCTGCGCCTGTCGGGTGCCGCCGCCGCAGTGCGTGCCGCATGTGCGGCGCTGGGTGGCGAGCGGCTCGAGCCGGCGCAGGCAGCGGCATTCTGGGCCGCGCTGCGCGAGCAGTCGGCACCGTTCTTCTCCGGTGATCGGCCGCTCTGGCGCCTGTCGCTGCCTTCGGTCGCACCGCCGCTGCCGGCGCCTCACGCGCAGCCCGAACCGGACGCACCGCTGCTCGAATGGGGCGGCGCCCTGCGCTGGCTGCGCTCGGATGCCCCCGCAGACACCTTGCGCGAGGCCGCGCGTGCAGCGGGCGGACACGCCACCCTGTTCCGACAGGCCACGCCCGCCCCCGGGGGCAGCGGCGCGGGCGCCGCCACCGCAGCACGACGCGGCAGCCATGCCGGCTGTTTCGCCCCGCTCGATCCGGCCGTGCTGCGCATCCACCAGCGCCTGAAGGCCGAGTTCGACCCGGCCGGCGTGTTCAACCACGGCCGCCTGTACCCGGGACTCTGACATGCAGACCTCGCTCGCCGCATTCATCCGCGACACCCGCGAAGGCCAGGAGGCCGAAGCCATCCTGCGTTCCTGCGTGCACTGCGGTTTCTGCACCGCGACCTGCCCGACCTACCAGTTGCTGGGCGACGAACTGGACGGGCCCCGCGGGCGCATCTACCTGATCAAGCAGGTGCTCGAGGGCGTACCGGCGACCACCACCACGCGCGACCACCTCGACCGCTGCCTCACCTGCCGCGCCTGCGAGACCACCTGTCCGTCGGGCGTGCGCTACGGCCGGCTCGCCGACATCGGGCGCCATGTGGTCGAGGCGCAGGTACCGCGCACCGGCGGCGCCCGGCTGCTGCGCCGGATCCTGCGTACGGTACTGCCACGTCCGGCGCTGTTCGGTCCGGTGCTCGGCGCTGCGCGGGCGCTGAAGCCGCTGCTGCCGGCGGTCCTGTCACGCAAGGTACCGCCGCGCCGCGCCGCGGGCCTGTGGCCTGCGCCGCGTCATGCCCGGCGGATGCTGGTGCTGGAGGGCTGCGTGCAGCCGGCGCTCGCGCCCGGTATCAATGCCGCCGCCGCACGCGTGCTGGACCGCCTCGGCGTGTCGCTGGTGGTGGCCGCGAAAGCCGGCTGCTGCGGGGCAGTCACCCATCACCTGAACGCACACGAAGCCGCACTCGACCAGATGCGCCGGAACATCGATGCCTGGTGGCCCGACATCGAAGCCGGGGCGCAAGCCCTCGTCGTCACCGCGAGCGGTTGTGGCGCGATGGTGAAAGACTACGCTGCGCTGCTGGCGGCCGACCCGGACTACGCAACGCGTGCAGCCCGGGTCACGGCCCTGTCGCGCGACCTGTCGGAAGTGGTCGCGGACGAACTGTCGCGCCCCGGTGCCGTGCGCCCGCCACCGGCTGCGCCCGGCCGCAGGGTGGCATTCCACGCACCCTGCACGCTGCAACATGCCCTGCGCCTGACCGGACGGGTCGAGACGATGCTGACCGCGCTCGGGCTCGACCTCACCGACGTGCCGGACGCACATCTGTGCTGCGGCTCGGCCGGCACCTACTCGATCCTGCAGCCGGAACTGTCGAACACGCTGCGCGAGCGCAAACTCGCCGCCCTCGTCTCCGGCGCGCCGCAGTCGGTACTCACGGCCAACATCGGCTGCCTGGTCCACCTTCAGTCCGGTTGCGACCTGCCGGTGGAACACTGGATCGAGGCGGTCGACCGCCTGTGGACGGACGCACGCCAGCCCGATCAACCCGCACCTGCGGCGCAATGAACCCGGGGCGCCGGTCGGGTCAGTCGATCCGGGCCGCGATCGCCCCGGCCGCACCATGCCGGGCCAGTGCCCAGCCGGCATGTTCGCGCACCAGGGCAGACGAGCCCGCGGCAAGCCGCTGCAGCGCCGCCACGACATCGGGCGTGGTCGGTGCATTGCCCAGGCCCACGGCCAGGTTGCGCAGCCAGCGCTCGTGACCGATGCGGCGTATCGCGCTGCCGGCCATGCGCGCGTCGAACTGCGCCGCCGTCCAGGTCGAGAGCTCGACCAGCGACGCGCGGTCGAGGCCATTGCGCACCGCGAACGCCAGCTCGGCCGCAGGCTTTGCATGGCGGTTCCACGGGCAGGCGAGCTGGCAGTCGTCACAGCCATAGACCCGGTTGCCGATGGGCGCGCGCAGCGGCTCCGGAATCGACCCCTTCAGTTCGATCGTCAGGTAGGAGATGCAGCGCCGCGCGTCGAGCCGGTAGGGCGCGACGATCGCGCGCGTGGGGCACAGGTCGATGCAGCGCGTGCAACTGCCGCAGTACGCCCCGACCGGGGTATCCACCGGCAGCGGCAGATCGGTGAGGATCTCGCCGAGGAAGAACCACGAGCCGTGCTCGCGATCGAGCAGCAGCGTGTGCTTGCCGCGCCAGCCAAGCCCGGCCGAGACCG